>DATBWY010000174.1:0-2826 GCA_036514555.1 Candidatus Subteraquimicrobiales bacterium | reverse complement strand
AAAAAGTAAACCAGAAATAAGAATTTAGCTAGACACAATCTCTTTTATAAACTTGATATAATTGGTAACTTCAGCCTGAGCCCGACTCTCGGAATCGGCTTCAGCATAGATTCTAAATACGGGTTCCTCGGGGTCTGGGAGAATCAAAGCCCATCGATTTGTGTCAAAAATCTTTATGCCGTCGATTAACTCGACTTTTTTATCACGAGTTCTCTCCATTAAGCGCCGCATGACGAGCCCCTTGTAGTCCCAGGGACAAAAAGCGTTCTTGTGAGCTAAGTGGGTTCGAGGTAGAGAGGCGACAATTTGAGAGAGAGGTTTTTTGGCTTTGGCTAGATATTCCAGAAGTTTGCAAAAACTCATAATACCATCATAAGCCGGCAAAAATTGAGGAAAAATGTACCCCCCACCTTGGGCTCCAGCAAAAACAATATCTTTTTGACTTGCCGCCTCCATGAGGGAACGAGCGCTCACTTTTGTTCTTTTAACTTTTCGCCCGTGCTTCTTGGCGATTTCCTCAACCACCAATGGCGCGGCCATAGGCACCGCAATTCCACCCTTTTTCTTTTCGAATTGAGCCACCAATTCTGTCATAAGTAGGAGAGCGAGGTTGGGTGTAATCAGCTCACCTCTCTCATCAACAAAGTAAGCTTTTTCGCAATTACTATCTATAAGGACACCTAAATCTGCCTTGAAAATCTTAACCGTTTGAGAAAGTTGCTTCATGAATTGGCTAAGTTCACGGCGGCTAATTGTTGCGCGGTCTTCGTCAGCAAAAGCATTTAGAGAGATAACTTCAAGCCCAAGTTTACCAATCACATGGGGCAGAATAAGAGGAGCGCTTCCGAAAACATAATCTACCACAATTTTGAATTTTCTTTTTCTAATAGCTTCTTTAGCTAAAGTTTTAAGCAAACCTTCGGCATAAAACTCTGAGGTCCTTGACGGAAATACGGTGTTTCCCACCTCGTCATAGGAGGCCCGTCTGAAATCCTCTCGGTAGTAATATCTTTCAATCTTGCGCTGAATATCTTCGCCAATATTTACCCCGGAGGAATCAAAAAAGTTAATCTCCACTGATTGCGCGTCAAAAGGACAAATGCGAACGTGAATCCCTCCCAAGCACCCAGTGGTATGAACGTTGAACCGATTGACCGTAGCCGGAGCGACCCGAAGATCTCGGCAATGAACCCCTGTTGAATTTAGCCCGGCTAAAACAGCTCGCTTGATCATTCGAGAAACTTGACTGGAATCCCGGCTGGTAACAACCTGCGCTCCCTTGGGTAAAAAAGTGCCATAAGCAGCGGCTACTCGAATGGCTAGCGCCGGAGTCATGTCGATGTTAATTAAACCTGAGATCCCGCTTTTACCAAAAAGGGTGTGCATTCCCCGCGTTTCCCAAATGATACTCTTGTTGATAATGGCTCCGGCATCTATGGTTTTAAAAGGATAAATTTTTACATCATGATTGATAACAGCATTTATTCCAATGACGCACTCATCTCCGACCACGACTCTTTCTGCCAAGCGAGCCCCGGACTTAACATCACAATTTTTACCGACCACGCAGTAGTTTAAGTTGGCATTTGGACCAATATAAGAATTCTCTCCCACTACCGCCCGATCAACGCGAGCCTTAGTCGCAACCCTCACATTATTCCCTATAACCGAATACTTGCCCACTTTAGCATCGGCTTCAATCCGGGCATAATCCCCAATTATCAAGGGACCGGTAAGTTTAGCCAAGGGATGAATATAAGCCCCCTCACCCACCCAAATATCCTTAAGCATCTTAATTCCAGGGGGATCTAGCTTAACTTTTCCTTTTAAAAAATCATGCTGGGCGAGCATATACTGCTCCAACCCACCAATATCACACCAATAGCCTTTTACTACGCAACCATAGAGAGGTAAGCCCTTCTTCAAGAGGAGGGGAAACAGATCTTGACTAAAATCAAAGGGTTTGTCTTTGGGAATATACTCAAAAATTTTGGGTTCCAGCACATAAATCCCGGTATTAATGGTATCACTGAAAACGTCGCCCCAAGTGGGTTTTTCCAGAAATCTTACGATTTTCTTGTTATCGTCAGTGATCACAACCCCATATTCTAGCGGATTTTCCACCTGTTTAAGGGCGACAGTGACTAAAGCTTTTTTACGGCGATGAAAGTCGATAACTTGGGAGAGGTCAATATCGGTCAGCGCATCCCCACTTATCACGATGAAGGTCTCGTCAAGGTAACCTTCGGCGTTTTTCACGCTTCCAGCTGTCCCTAAGGGGGATTCTTCAATAGAGTATTTAAGATTAACCCCCATATCAAAACCTTCCCCGAAATAATGTTTTATCTGTTGGGGAAGAAACTGAAGAGTGACCACGATATCGGTGATACCGTGTTTTTTTACCAGCTCAATGATGTGCTCTAAGGTTGTCTTGTTGACGATGGTGACCATCGGTTTCGGCTGATTACTGGTTAGAGGACGGAGACGTGTACCCTCTCCGCCGGCCATAATAACTGCTTTCATCTTTCACCCCATTTAAAAGGGATCAGGGACAAGGGAGAAGTTTCGTGCGCTCGCGACTCATCCCTCTCCCCTCAGTTTTCCAAGCCCTTTTCGAAAATAATCCAAACCGGAAACAAACGAAAGAAGAACGCTAAGATAAAAAAGCCACAAACCCAAAGAAATTTTAAGCAAGAGCAAAACAAAGGAAACAGCTATTAAAGCAGTGGTCCCCTTGCCAAGAAAGGTTAGAGAGAGCTTTTTTTTCCGGGCTCGAAGATATTGATATCCCAGAATCATTAAAATGTCTCTTCCGAAGATAACCAT
>DATBWY010000173.1:0-2662 GCA_036514555.1 Candidatus Subteraquimicrobiales bacterium | reverse complement strand
AATTGGTGTCGCTGAGATGAAGGATTTCAGCCATTCAAACTCCTTTCCCCTTAAGCTTCATTGAAATCCGAGCTTAATGCCCCTATTGTGTTATTGAATAATGGTAACATTCTCAATGGAAAGGGTCAAGAAGGAAAAATCTGGACGTCAAGCTTTCAATTGGCTACGATATCTCCAAATTAAAAGAGCCGAAAGCAGTATCATGGCGATGACTCCGATAAAAAAAGCCCTGGTGCCGGCGGAAGAAGCTTGCTTAACCATAAAATCCACTTTCTTGATTACTTTTCCTCGTTTATGAAGCGTAGCCGTGAGCGAGGAGGCGCTTCTTCCGGTTGTAACAGGAAAGGTAAACAAATTTTCCTTCGGCTTTAGCTCTATTTCTTGGGTGTGGCCGGACGGAAAAGAAAGACCCTTGCCCTTCAGGGAGAGAGAAAATTTGAAGGTGTAGTCCCCGTTATTCTGGATAACGATGGGGACCTTTCCTCTGGCGCTTGGAAGAGTAACACTATTATTTTCGACAAAGGCAATCTTTTCCCACTCATTATCTATATTCTCTTGAACATCTTCTAAAAAATTTTGGCCAAGGTCGCGCGCATGGGACTTACTCGCCTCCGTGAAGTGGCTAGACTCCGCGATCATCAGATCTCGTAAGAGCCTTTCTTTTAGAGGAAAAGAGCCCTCAATGGCCGCGGAAATGCGATAATAGTTTTCTCGAGCTTCCGTCAACACCTTCTGATAGTCCCCGCTTTCGTGGGTGTCGCTTTTTTTAGCCACTAAAGTCGTCTTGGCCGGCTTAAACGCCTTTTTCGCCTCTCGCAGCGTAACCGTTTTTATCCAGGGAACTTTCTCTAATTTTTTATAGGTCGCTTCCAAAATCTTGAGATTTACTTTCTTTTCAGGAGCGATTACAACCACTCTTCCCCCCACCGGAGAGGTCAAATAAATTTGGGCTAAACTTCCGATAAAATTTTGGCTGGCTATCTCCTCGTCGCTTTCGGAAACGAGCCCATCGGAAACGAAGCTGTTTCGGTAAAAGATAATTACTTTCTTGCCCTTTCCCTCTTTGATCTCATAAGGCTGGTAAATGTTTTTCCTTTGGTTTTTAGGAAAGTAACTTTCGTCAATAATGGTGTAGGATGTGTTGGTCGCCGCGAGAATTTTTAGGCTGCTCTCATCCAGTTTTAGTCCGGGCGGGTAAAGGCTGTTATACTCAATCGAGCGGTCAAAAGCTTTTACGGCGACGGCTCTCCCCTTCTTTATCTGCCAAATAGCGTCCTTATCCCATTTCTTGGAGCCAAGAAAGGAAAGTGACGCGTAGGCATAAGGAGCCGGAATGAGTTCCATTTTTTCTTGTTGAAGCAAGTTAGCGTAACTCTCGAGAACCTTCCGAGCCGAAATCTCCTCATTGGTTAGAGACGGAGTGCTTTCTTTCTTTTTGTTTTTGTTAAGGCGGCCGTTAGCAACGGCCAAGATTTCTTCTAGGATTAGAGGCGTAAAATTGAAATTAACCCTAATAAGAGGATACTTTTCCAAAATAGCCAGCGACTTAAGGTGAAATCCTGATTTCACCGGATCGTCTCGGATGTCCTTCAAGAGCTCCCGGTTAACTAGTTTTCCATTAGGGCCGAAATGAGGGGGGTCGTCCAGATTCCAAACTAAGGCTACGTTGAGAGGGGGCAGCGGGCGATCATTGACCACTACTAGAGAGGTTTTTTTCTCCAGATGGACAACTCGATACCGGTCTACCGTCACACTGACCGGAAAAGTTCCGTCCTTGAGACCTAGGGATGAAATTTTTTTCTCTATCTCCAAGGTCGTAACACCCGGTGGCAGAGCTTTCCACCAGGTTCTTCTGAAAACAATTTTTACCTTGGTACCAATTTTTCGGCGAATCGTCAACGATATTTTTGCTTTTTTAAGCGGCTCCGTCGAATTATTACGGAGGGAAACTTTGGTTGCAAATAAGTCTTTTGAGGTATAATAGGGCTTGTCAAAGGAGATACCCAAACTTAGGGGATTCTCGGACAACGCTCGCATAGTAAAGCTCCACGGGCTTTGAGCGGAAACATGGGCTAACGCGGGAGCTTGTGAAGCAAATCCCCGGTCCAGCTTGGTTTTTGGCATAGGGGTGCGTCCCAAGCCGCTCGGGGTTGGATTGCTACTCAACGGTCCGAACAGGCCCAAGGCGATGAAAATTATAACCGAGGCTACCAAAACGCCCAAGACTTTTTGTGCCAAAATCAGGCCTCCATAAACTTGTAGTATAGTGTAGTATAGACCTTGAAAATCACTTAAAGTATAATATTTTTAGAGGGTATTGATAGTTAAGATACTAGTCTTAATTATACGTAAGAATTGAGCTTCTTGTTCGGAATAAAAAATAATTTTTACCGCTAAAGTACGCGGAGTCCAATTCTTCGCCGCCTGGTACCTGGGAGCACACCTGAGGAAGAAGATTCTTTATTTATAAATTATAACCTTTAGGTTTTTATTCCCGGGCATTGTTTAGAAGGAGTCTTAATCAATTTGAAGAAATATAAGTTTTGTTTTCGACCCTTTTAGAGATGTATTGAAAAACAGACTTAGAAGATAGGTGATAACTTTGGCTGATGAACCTAAAGAAAGCATAAAGATAAATATTCCGACGACTCTGCCTTTGATT
>DATBWY010000172.1:0-3008 GCA_036514555.1 Candidatus Subteraquimicrobiales bacterium | reverse complement strand
CCCAACCTAGACCCCAAGCCCCGAGGGTCGGCGAGTCCCAATCATCTTCGACAAAGCGAATGTCGTGTTTTTCGAGATCGACTCCGATTCGTCTTAAACTGTTGAGGTACAAATCTTGAACATTCGGCGGGGCCGGCTTTAAAATCACCTGGTATTGATAGTGGCACTGGAGCCGGTTAGGATTCTCGCCGAAGCGCCCGTCAGTGGGCCTCCGGGAGGGCTCAACATAAGCCGCTTTCCAGGGTTCCGGGCCTAAACATCTCAAAAAAGTTGCTGGGTTAAAGGTGCCCGCTCCCACCTCTACATCGTATGGTTGAGCGATTAAACACCCATAATCTGACCAATAGGCCTGAAGATTTAAGATAACTTCTTGGAAATTCATTCTCTTAACCATCTCACTTGCTCATGACAACACGCAAACCGGCTGGGCTAGAAGAGCGTTTTTGTTATCGGGTGGCAGTGCCGCTAGCGCCGTGGCCATCGCCAAAAGATTTTGACGCAAATCTAAAACTCTCAACAGCGACCCTTTGGTCGCCTGAGGCGGCTCTTCGCTTAACATCTCTTGCGACAATGGGGCCCCTTTGAGAACCTTGGAAACAAAATCTTCCCTCACCACTAATGAAGGGTATTTTTTAAGGGCATCAGCCGGAGTAATAATAATCTCACTTAAGCGGTCCGCCTCTACATACTTCTCAAGTTCATTCAGGGAAACAGCTTTTTTCAAGACAAAATCTCCCGAAGCGATTCTTACTAATTTACTCAAAGAACCGCCGCAATTGAGTTTCTCGCCCACATCCGAGCAAAGCGTTCTCACGTAGGTGCCTTTAGAGCACTTAACGTTGAAAGCGACTACAGGGTTCTGTCTTTTTATAAGGTTGAGGAATTTAAGCTCAAATATTTTGACCTTGCGGGGAGGTGGCTTAACCGCTACTCCTTGACGAGTCCATTTATAAAGAGGTTTGCCCTTAAGTTTCACCGCTGAGGTTAAGGGTGGCACCTGAACTATTTCACCCTGAAATTTCTTAAAGACCTCAATTACTTGGCTCTCGTCGACCCGGCACGTTTTTTGATTAACAATTTTTCCGGTACTGTCCTGGGTATCAGTACTCAACCCTAAGTTCATTTCTCCGTAATATTCTTTAGTCTCTTCGGGGAGATACTGAATAAGACGGGTTGCCTTCCCCACGCTCAAAACTAAGACACCGGTGGCGAGCGGATCTAACGTCCCGGTGTGCCCCGCCTTTTTGATGTTTAAGACTGTCCTTACTCTCGCGACTACATCGTGAGAGGTCCATCCGGCCGGCTTATTTATGATTATGAATCCATCCATAATGTAACCCCGGAATTCGGAAATCGCTGTTCGGGAACTCGAAATTCAAAAATCCCACTTTCCCTGCCTTCCTTGAGTTCCTTAAATGACCTGAACAGGCCTTAGACCCGGGCCTTATCTGGACTCTGAACTGTCCCGGATTTTCCAGCCTGCGACTTGCGGCCTGAAGCCTGTAGCTTGGTTGTGAACCAATTATCTACTTGTGATAGCTTTTCAGTTTAACTTCATAACCTTTTTCTTGAAGAACCTTTGCGGCCTGGGACGCGTTTTTCTTTTCGGCAAGCACCAGTTTTAAAATGCCGGACGTCTTAGTTAACGGAACTATCTCGATGTCTTCAATGTTTGTTCCTAAACGCCCAATGCTTAAGGTGATTTCGCTTATGGCGCCAGGCTCGTCTGCTACGGGAATTGAGAGCTCAAATAGTTGGGCAACTTTTTTCTCAAACATGGACGGCAGACTTAACCTGGTTATCTTGGCCTCTTCAAACTTTTGAGATAATGCTTCCCTCTTCTTTTTTCTGATTAGTTTGGCAAAACCCTTGAGCTGCTGTTGAAACTCGTCTAAAGCCTCTAATATGGCTTCGTCATTCTCGATACAGACGTCAAGCCAGAGTTCAGGCGAACTAGCGGCAATCCGCGTCATTTCCTGGAAACTTCTTCCGGTTAAAAATAGGGGATTTTCAATTTCGGTGGCGTGTTGATCCACCAAGTGAACCAGAGCGGCCGAAACAATGTGGGGAAGATGACTGATTTTGGCCATCAGACGGTCGTGCTTATCAGGGTCAATGCTCAAAACTTGGGCCCCGGTTTTTGTAAGCAAAGAGTGGAGCGTTTTGAAAGCGGTATTGTCAGTGCGGTTCGTGGGAGTAAGAAAATAGAAGGCGTTCTTAAAAAGATCGGCATGGGCCGCCCCTACCCCTTGCTGTTCAGAACCGGCCATGGGATGGCCCCCGATAAAATGAAGGTTATCTGGTAAGAAGATGTCCACTCGATGTACGATTCTGGCTTTAGTACTCCCCACATCGGTAATGATCGCTCCCTCTTTTAAATGGGGATAGATTTGCTTAATGATTTCAACTATTGAGCCAACTGGTGTGGCCACAAAAACTAGATCGCTCCCGGATACCGCTTCCGGTAAAGAAAAAGTACCCTCATCAATAGCACCCATCTCCAAAGCTTTATCGAGATTTTCTTTCTTGCGGGTAACTCCTTTTATTCGCATTTCCGGAAACTGTTCCTTGAAGGCAAGACCTAGTGACCCGCCAATAAGACCTGTTCCAATAATTGTTATTTGTTTAAAATCTTCCATATTCACCTGACCCCTTTATCGGTAGCTTTCCCATTTTTAGTTTTTACTTATGCACTTCTTGTCGTCCAAAATAGTCCTGCTTTACCAGACGCCCGCCCGAATTTAGATTAATTTTTTACCCAAAGCCTTAGCTAAAGCTTGAATCTTAGCCATCGTCTGGGAGAAACTGTTAGCGGTGAGTGATTGTGAGCCATCACACAACGCCTCTTCGGGATGAGGGTGAACCTCTATCATAACCCCGTGGGCTCCCGCCGCCAGAGCCGCTAAGGAAAGGGGCTCAACAAGCTCGCGCTTTCCGGAGGCATGAGAAGGATCGACAATAATGGGCAGATGACTCTTTAGTCTCACGATAGGTATAGCGCTTATGTC
>DATBWY010000171.1:0-6022 GCA_036514555.1 Candidatus Subteraquimicrobiales bacterium | reverse complement strand
GACCCGCTCCTTTATCTCCCAGGAAGCGAGCATCGCCATTATGCTGAGAAGCCCGGTCACAAAAAGAAGGGCTATGCTGATGCCGTCAATACCCATGTAATAAGAGATACCGACCTGCTTAATCCAGGGCATCCTCTCAATGAACTGCATTTTTTTAGCGTCAAAATCAAACTGGGTAAAGGCATAGACGACAAATATGAAGGGCAAAGCGCTGAAGATCGTGGCGACTCTCCTAATGAGCATATCCTTTCCTCTGGGGATGAGAGAAATCACCAGTATTCCCAGAACCGGCGCGAACGTAATCATTGAAAGCAGTGGAAGTTTCATCTAGTAGCCCTCCTTACTTTTTCCCAAGAAAAATTACTACAATAATTAAGGTTAAAACGGTCAAAAACATAATCAGGGGATAGTCTTGAAGGTAACCGGACTGGATCCGTCTAAGTCTCTTACCAATCCCCGCAATTAAAAGACTAACTCCATTGACGGCGCCATCAACTACCCCAAGATCAAAACCCCGGGCCAACCAGCCCAGCCGAAGATTTGTCCAGCCCAGGCCCTCAGTGGCCTTATCGGCCTTCGAATCAGCTCCGCCCATAACTTTGCTTACGCCTACCGCTCCTCGTCCCATCGACACCGATATCTTGTCAATTTCAACATCGAAACCACCCATTATTTTACTCACTCCTAGCGCGCCCTTCCCGAAGTGGTCTATGGCCCTATCAATTACGGCAACATCAAAACCACCCACCGAATAAGCGACACTTAAGGTGGCCCAGCCTATAGAGTTTACTAGGCCATCAATCACCTTGAGATCAAAGAGATACAGTAGGTCAGCGAAGTAGTGAACTGGTCTTACAATTACAAGCTGATAAAACTCGTCAACGAAGTACTTGTTGTAAGCCACGTGTCTCAAGAAATCAGCTACGAACCCAAAGGTACGAAGGTAAGCTTGGTTTATCCAGTATTTCTCGGCCAGAATCCTTTTTGACAGCAGGGAGTTTAAGCGAGATTTTTTGCCCGGTTGAAAATAATAGCTCCGATAGGCAACAAAAATACCGGCGAAGGCCACGAAAACGCTGGTGGCCATTATGGAAAGGTCCGGCTTGAGGGCCTCTTTCTCTCCCAGAAAGTGGCCAAAGGCATTATTAAGGAAAGGGGAGTTTAAAAAGCCGATAAAGATTGAAACAACCGCTAAGACTATAAGCGGCACCGTCATAACGGGCGGAGACTCGTGCGCTTCTACCTCTTCGTCACCGAAAAAGGTCAGGAAAATCAGCCTAAATATGTAGAACGCGGTTAAACCGGCCGTTATGAGAGCCAAATAATATATCAGGGTGAAGTGGTTGTGGGCCGCCTCCAATAAAATCTCGTCTTTACTCCAGAACCCGGCAAAGGGAGGCACCCCCGCCAGCGCCAGGCCCCCAATAATCGTGGTAATGGCGGTCACTTTCATTTTGGGATAGAGTCTTCCCATCTCTCGGATGTCCTGCGTATGAAGGGAGTGAATCACGCTTCCCGCCGTTAAAAAGAGCAGTGCTTTAAAGGCGGCGTGGGTGGTCAGGTGAAACATTCCGGTGGCCAGTGAACCCACTCCCAAGCCCACCATCATGTAACCAAGCTGAGAAACGGTGGAATAAGCCAATATTTTTTTGATATCTACTTGGACAAGAGCGATGGTGGCCGCGAAAAAGGCGGTAAAAGCGCCAACGTAGGCCACCACCTCCAAAGCAACCGGCGCCATCTCAAAGAGGGGATACGTTCGGGCGACTAAATAAACTCCCGCCGCTACCATTGTGGCGGCGTGAATTAGAGCCGAAACCGGTGTCGGGCCGGCCATGGCATCGGGTAACCAGACATGAAGAGGTAACTGAGCCGATTTTCCCACCGCTCCCGCAAAAAGCAGTAAAACCATAACCGCCAGGAGATTGGGATTGATGCTGGCCGCCCTTTCGTAAAGGGTGGGAATGTGAAAGGTGCCAAGCACCGTGAAGAAAAGGATCGCCCCCACGAGAAAACCAACGTCACCAGTGCGAGTGGTTAGAAAGGCCTTTTTAGCGGCTCGACTCGCATCTTCTCTTTCATACCAAAACCCAATCAGGAAATAGGAGCAAAGCCCCACCAATTCCCAAAAGACAAGCAACTGGATCAGGCTGCTCGAGACGACAACTCCGAGCATCGCGAAGGTGAATAGAGAAAGCGCCGCGTAATACCAGTTCATTCGCTTCTCCCCGTGCATATAGCCCAGGGAATAAATTTGAACCAAAAGAGCAACCATGGTTACTACTAATAGCATCCCGGCCGCCAGTGGATCGAGGATAACTCCAAGGTGAACAATTTGGCCCCCCACATCGAACCAGGTGAAGTGCCGCTCAAACTCTTTACCTAAAATAACTGCTATAAGCAGCGCCCAGGCAAGAACAGTCGAGATTGCCATGGCCGTGATAGCGACAAAGGGGCTTTTTTTGGGAGGAATTATCTTTCCCCCTAAAAGAAGAACCACAAAAGCGCTCAAGGGAAGAGCTAGCATTATTAAGGTTAATTCAAACATCCGCTTTCTCTTGGTTAAAAATTAACAATTATCCTTTGAGCTCCGTAAATTTGTCCATTTCAATCGTGGCCCGCTTGCGATAAAGAAAAAGAACAATAGCCAGTCCTAATCCGATCTCCGAAGCGGCGATCACCATCACGAACAAGGAAAATATCTGCCCCTTAATGGTAACTGGGGTGGCAAAGTTTGAAAAGGCAATAAGATTGAGAACGATAGCGTTAAGCATTAGCTCCAAAGAAAGTAGAACCAAAACAGCGTTCTTCCGGACCAGGGCTCCAAAGAGCCCGATACAAAAAACAAGCGCTGCCAACACCAGATAATAAGACAAAGGTATCATCGCCACTTCACTCCCGAAACCATATAGACGGCCCCAATCAGAGCCGCCAATAAAACCACGGAGGCCAGTTCAAAAGGGAGAACGTACTCTTTAAACAAAATCTCTCCAATTTTGGCGGTTTTTACAACTTTAGGGGCCGTTTTAAGACCCGGATCAAACCAGGAAGACGTTCTAAGTATTTGCGATAGTGCCCCGAAAAAAACTACTACTACGAGCAAAGCCGCGTCGGATTGTTTTGATTCCAGTAATTTTACCGACGGGATATACGGGCTTGTGAGCATCACCACAAAGAGGATGAGAACGGTTATCGCTCCCGCGTAGATAAGAACCTGAACCGCTGCTAAGAAAGGAGCGTTAAGCAGAACATAGAGCCCGGCCATAGCGAAAAGAACCACGAACAGAAAGAGAACACTGTGAATTGGGTTATCGCTAAAGACAACCATCAGCGAGGCTAAGACGATAATAGTCGCTAAAACGAAAAAAATTGACTGCGCCATTTCTTTCCTCTACTATCTCACTTGTACCAACGGTAAAGCTTAACCGTGGCCTCATCCATTGGTATCTCTTCGCCCGAGGGCAGAGATTCTTTGGGCACCTCCCGGAGCAGGCGCTCTTTATTGTAAACCAACTTCTCGGCCTCAGCAACGGATAACTCATACTCATGAGTGTGAAAGAGAGTTTTAGTAGGGCAGTTCTCCATACATATCCCGCAAAAGACGCACGTTCTTAGATCGATGTCAAATTTTTCTATTTTTCGCTGCCCGTTTTGGGTAATATTCTGGGTAATCGACTCCGTCGGACAAACTTGGGCGCAGATGCTACAAGCCACGCAGATTTGACTGCCACAGCGCAGACAGCGCCAGGCCTCAACCCTAGACTCTTCTGCAGTTAGCCCGAGCTCAACGCGCTTAAAGCCGGTCTTTCTGTTTTCGGGCTCAAGTATCGGCATCATTTGTCTGGAGACAGCCAGCAACGGCTCGATGTCACCTGTTCTTTCGGAGAGAGGTTTGGCGGGAGCTAAAAATTCGCCTTTGAGGGCGTCTTTCAGGGAAACTTTCTGGTGTGCCTCTTCCCAGTCGATAACCTCTCCCCAGCGCTTAGGAGTGGCTGTTCTTCCCTGTCCAAGATCTTCTTCTTTGAAATATCTATCGATAGAAATAGCGGCTTCGTGCCCGCTAGCAACCGCCCTCACCACAATGCCGGGACCCATAACCGCGTCTCCACAGGCAAACACCCCTGGCACCGAACTCTCTAAACTAACTTCATCGGTTTGCATCAAACCCCACTTGTCGAGCTCTATTTTTAAGTCTTTACTCAAAAACGAAGGATTAAGCGTTTGGCCAACGGCGAAGATGACGCTATCCACCGCGATAACAAACTCTGTGCCCTCAATAGGAACGGGTGTTCTCCGTCCGTGGGCGTCAGGCTCGCCCAACTCCATCTTGATGCACTTTATTCCGGTCACCTTTCCGTTGCTGCCGATGATCTCCACCGGCCCCACCAAAAATTTTACCTCGACCCCTTCTTCTTCGGCCTCTCTTACCTCCCAAACTTGAGCCGGCATCTCTTTTATAGTCCGGCGGTAAAGCAAAATAACCTTCTCGGCCCCGAGTCTTACAGCCACCCGAGTAACATCGATGGCGGTATTTCCTCCCCCAACCACCGCCACTTTCGGACCAACCTCCATTTTTTGACCCAAATTTCCCGCCGTTAAGAAGGGAAGGGCCAACAGGACTCCTTTAAGATCGGCCCCGGGAAGAGGAAGACTGTTGCTGGTTTGAAGACCAACACTTAAAAGAACGGCGTCGAAGTCTTTTTTTAGCTTACCTAAAGTGATGTCTTTTCCCACTTCAACACCGGTTTTAATCTCAAAACCATAGGCGGCAATATCTTCGATCTCTTTGTGGAGCACCTCTCGGGGTAAGCGGTAGGTCGGAATGCCTGTATAGAGCATTCCTCCGGCTTTCTCTTCTTTTTCAAAGACAGTAACCTTATAACCCAACTTAGTAAGATCAAAAGCGGCCGTTAACCCGGCGGGTCCGGCCCCGATAACGGCAACTTTTTCTTTTTTCCTTTCTTGAATAGGGGAAATGTTTCTCTGCTTCTCGAAATAGGCTTCTGAAAGGTGGCGGTGGAGTGACCTAATGGCAATGGCCTTATCATACGAGCCCCGGGTGCACACACTCTCGCACGGGTGAGGGCAGACCGCCCCCAAAACACCTGGTAAAGTGTTTCTTTCCTGAACAAGCCGGAAGCCGGCAACAATATCTTGCTCACAGGTAAAAACGCTTTGTCCGCGGGGATCGACCCGGGCCGGACAACCCGTCTGACACGGAGGCACTTCCGGCGAGAGATCATTTTTATTCTCTAAATCAAGGGAGCCCTTGATAGCTAAAGCTCCTCTAAAGCGCGGAGGAAGCTTTCTTTTCTCCAAAGGGTACTGGAAGGTAATTTCCTTACGGAAAAAATGCTTCATGGCAACGCCCATGGACCTAAAAATGCCTATCATTATCTGTGTCTCCCGATTTCCCTTTAACCTATTTCCATAAAAATCGCCGTTAAAAAGATGTTAATAAAGGCGGCCGGAAGTAAAATTTTCCACCCCAAGGCTAGAATCTGATCAATCCTAATTCTCGGTAAAGACCACCGCACCCATATTACAAAATAAATCAGGACATACGTCTTAATTAAGAGCCATACAATCGGCGGAAGAAAAGGACCTTGCCACCCTCCCAAAAAAACCAAAGCACCGAAAAGCGAAAGAAAAAAGGCCATGGTGTACTCGGCCAGAAAAAAGATACCGAACTTGATTCCCGAATACTCTGTGAAATAGCCCGCTACCAACTCTGACTCGGCCTCGGGAATGTCAAAAGGAACCCTATTGGTCTCCGCTAAAACGGCTATGAGATACAGTGAAAAACCAAACGGCTGCAAAAAGACAAACCAACTCGGCAAAAAACCCAATAATAATCCCTCCTGGGCCTTGACAATATCCACCAAACTCAAAGACCCTGAGAGCATTACAACCCCTAAGACAGACAAGAGCATGGGAACTTCGTAACTTATCTGCTGAGCGGCTCCTCTTAAACCTCCTATAAGAGAATATTTGCTGTTAGATGACCATCCGGCCACGATTA
>DATBWY010000170.1:0-3719 GCA_036514555.1 Candidatus Subteraquimicrobiales bacterium | reverse complement strand
TCCCCAGCAACCTTACAGGCCGCCTCCATTATCGCTCTTACCTGCATTTCATAAATATCCGGATGGACCAAGCCCAACCGGCACCCTCTTAAACCGAGCATCGGATTGGCCTCAACTTGGGCCCTGACTTTGTGAATCAGTTTTTCCTTTTCTTCAATCTCTTCCCTGCCGGCCTTCTTATAATTTAGTTCGGCCAGTTCCAGCTGAAGCTCGGTAAGATCCGGAAGAAACTCGTGAAGAGGCGGATCAAGCAGGCGAATATTAACCGGCAAACCCTCCATAACCCGGAAAATCTTCTCAAAGTCGCCTCTTTGCATCGGAAGAAGTTTCTCTAAGGCTTTCGCTCGTTCCGGCTCGTTGTCGGCCAAAATCATCTGTCTCATCAAAGGAAGCCGGTCCTCGGCAAAAAACATGTGTTCGGTTCGGCAAAGACCGATCCCCTCCGCCCCGAACTCCCGGGCCTTCTTGGCATCCGTGGGAAGATCAGCATTGGCTCTTACTCTCAGGCGGCGAATTTTGTCGGCCCAGCCCAAAATCCTTTGGAGTTCGCCACTTATCTCGGGCTGAACCAGAGCCACCTCACCCACGATCACCGTTCCGGTGGTCCCATCGATAGTGACAACATCGCCCTCTTTAACCACCGTATCGTCAACCTTGAACATTGAGTTCTCAATTTTTATCTCTTCGCAGCCGCAGACGCAAGGTTTTCCCATGCCCCGCGCTACCACCGCCGCGTGACTCGTCAGCCCGCCGTGAGAAGTCAAAATCCCCTGACACTCTAAGATTCCGTGAATGTCATCGGGAGTCGTTTCCCAACGGGTAAGAATCACTTTTTCGCCGTCTTTTCCCATTTCTTCGGCTTTGTCGGCGTCAAAAACCACTTTGCCGGTGGCTGCCCCGGGCGAAGCGGCTAGTCCTTTGGTTAGAACCTCAAACTTTGCCTTAGGATCTATTTGGGGATGAAGCAGGTGATCGAGCTGGTCCGGATCTATACGGACAATGGCCTCCTCTTTGGTGATTAAACCTTCCTCTACCAAATCCACCGCTATTTTAACAGCGGCGGCGGCGGTTCTTTTGCCGGTCCGCGTCTGCAAAATATAAAGTTTTCCCTGCTCAATTGTGAATTCGATGTCTTGAACATCCCGGTAATGATTCTCCAAAGACTTAGCGGTCTGCTCAAACTGCTCATAAATTTGGGGCATCTCGTCTCTCATTTTTTCAATCGGTTGAGGGGTTCTTATCCCGGCCACCACGTCTTCGCCTTGGGCATTTACCAGATACTCCCCATAGAGTTTTTTCTCGCCGGTGGCGGGATTACGCGTGAAAGCGACTCCGGTGGCGGAAACTCCTTTTTTATTACCAAAAACCATTGTTTGGATGCTCGCGGCTGTCCCAAGGTCATCGGCGATGTTGTTGGCTCGGCGATAAACTTTAGCCCGGGGGTTGTTCCAGGACTCAAAAACCGCTTTTATGGCATCGTTTAGCTGGTCAGAAGGTTTTGAAGGAAATTGGGTATTGGTCTCTTGCTTGATAATTTTTTTAAAGGTTTCCACCAACTCCTCAAGGTCGTTGGCAGTAAGCTCGGTGTCCAGCTTAGCACCCCGTTTCTTTTTTAACTCCGTTAAGGCGTCCTCAAATTTTTGCTCATCTACCTTTAAAACCACGTGGGCATACATCTGGATAAAGCGGCGGTACGAATCGTAGGCAAACCGGGCGTCTCCCGTAGAAAAAATAATCCCTTGAACGCTCTCATCGTTCAGTCCTAGGTTCAGGATTGTATCCATCATTCCCGGCATTGAGAAAGCGGCTCCCGAGCGGACCGATACCAGCAGGGGATCTTTCGAATTTCCCAATCGCTTCCCGGTTTTTTCCTCGAGCGATTTAAGATAAGCCCTCGTTTGAACCTGTAGCTCTTCGGATAAAGATCCATTTTTACTGTAACGGTTACAGGCTTCAGTGGAAATTATAAAACCGGGGGGAACCGGAAGCCCCATCCGAGTCATCTCGCAAAGATTAGCTCCTTTTCCTCCTAAAAGACTTCTCATTTTGGCGTTTCCTTCTTCAAATCCGTACACGAACTTTTCCACCGTAACCTCCTTTAAGAAAGCATATTCTTTCACGAATTCAATGGAACAGAAGCTAAAAAGGGGTGTTTTTCAAAATCACGTCTAAAATCACGCCTCTATTTTAGCAGAAAAGATTCTCACTGTTCAAAATTGATACTTTGACCTTCTTGGCCTATCAACAAGTTAATAGGAACTCTAAAACCTGTGCCCTCTGACTTCTGCCCTCTGACCTTTGACCGGGCACCTTGATCCTTGAACCTAAATCCTAGATCCTTGAGCCTCTGGCCTTGGGCCTTGGGCCCTCAGCCCCATTTAGACTAAGTTACCGGACAATCCGCTTAAAGATCGTGATTTGGTTCGCCCTCAAAGACGAGTTTTGAAAAGTCGGCTATCTTCAAGAACAGACTAAGACTTTTGTTCAAAATGGCCAGCCTGTTTCTCTTGATTTTTTCGTCCTCGGCCATCACCAAAACTGCGTCAAAAAAAGCATCCACGCTAGGCCTCAATCCCCTTAAAATATCTAGGGCCGCCGGATAGTCTTTGCCTTCGATGACTCTGGATAAGTTTTCTTCAGCCTGAAGGAGTTTGGAAAATAGCTCCTTTTCTTCTTTGTCCTGAAGAAACTCTGTCTTGGCTTCCCGGCCCGCTGCCTCCTGGGCTAAATTGTTGCACCTGGTAAAGGTGGTCCAAACATCCTCTAGTTTTTCCTTAGGATAACTTGACAAAGCGTCAATCCGCTTCTTTAAATCCGTTGAGTTTTCGAGAGGACCTTCTAAGACGGCGTCCAAAATATCGTAGCGGGTTCTTTGGCTTAAGAAGTGAGCCCTCAGGCGGTTTCTAAAGAAATCGAGTAGCTCCGTTTTTTTCTCCGGCGTGAAGGGGATTTCCTCATAATTTTTTAAGGAGACATCGATAAGTTCTTCAAGCGAAAGAGGAAGCTCTTTCTCAAGAATGATACTTATTATGCCCTGAGCCTGGCGCCTCAGCGAATAGGGATCTTCTGACCCGGTGGGAATCAGATTGACCAAAAAGCAGCCGACGATCGTGTCTACCTTATCGGCAATGCTTAAAACCTGGCCAAGAGTCGTCTGCGGCAAATTATCAGCGGTGCTCCGGGGAAGATAGTGTTCGAATATGGCTTGAGACACTTCCTCGGGCTCTCCTGAAAGCTTAGCGTAAACCCGGCCCATCGCTCCCTGAAGAGCCGGAAATTCGTTGACTAACTCGGTCACCAGATCGGCCTTGCTTAAATAAGCCGCCCTTTCCAAGTTCTTGAGTGAGGAGTCATCCAAGCCGAGGTTCTTACCAATATGTTTGGCCAGAGTTTTTACTCGACCCTGCTTCTCAAAGAGAGTGCCCAGTTTTTCCTGGAAGACGACTCCTTTTAAGGCTAAAGCTTTCTCTTCCAAGGACGTCTTTTGATCAGCCTCAAAGAAAAATTTGGCGTCCGCTAAGCGTGTGCCCAAAACCCGCTCGTGTCCCCTTCTTATAATATCTTCGTGCCTCGGATCGCCGTTATGAACCACGATAAAAGCTGGGAGCAGTCCTTTGCTCCCCTGAACCGGAAAATACCTCTGATGCGATTCCATAGCGCTAATTAAAACCTCCGGAGGGACCAAAAGGTATTCTTGGGAAAAACTTCCCCAAATCACC
>DATBWY010000169.1:0-3977 GCA_036514555.1 Candidatus Subteraquimicrobiales bacterium | reverse complement strand
AGTGCAAAACCGCTTCCTCTCGTTCTTCATCCGCTTCGAACTCGATTCCTCGAATATTTATCTCTAGTTTACCCAGGGCTTCCCCGATTTTTCCGAGCTGGCCCGGGCGGGCTTTAATCATAACCCTGAGCACTGAGCCTTCTTTAGTGCCGATCATAGTTTGTTCGACCCTTTTTAGTCCGGCCAGAACCAGAAAAACCATCGCTGTGCCTAAAAGGGCTGGAATATAAAAACCGCTTCCTATCGCCAGTCCTATGCCGGAGACCGTCCATAGACTAGCAGCGGTGGTTAAGCCTCTTACGATATTCCCCTGACGGATAATCGTTCCCGCTCCCAAAAACCCGATTCCGGTGATGGCCCCAGCGGCAATCCTTGAGGGATCGGCTTGAGCAAGGGCGCTAAAGGGATAAATTGAGACAATCATAATAAGGGCCGAACCCAGACAGACCAGAACGTGAGTTCGTAAACCTGCGGGCCTATCCGCAAGTTCTCTTTGATAACCGACGACCGCTCCAAAGAGCGTCGCCAGCACCAGCCGTACAATCAAATCTAAAAGACTAATCACTTGTCCGGGAGTAATCATTTTTTCCCTTCCAGTTGTTGCTTGCCAAAACAACTTTATCGTTTTTAGGGGTCGAAGACATCTTCCCCTTTTGGCTTTTAGGATAGTATTTAAAGATGCTAATATCTATTAATTACCGGATGTTAGAGTAAGAGATAACAAGTTGGAAGAAAAAATTTGCTTAAACTTATATAAACTAACTATTAACGGATGTTTGGGGGTCTGTTTTGAAACTTGTTCACCTTTCCGACACTCACTTAGGATTTTCCGCTTATCGCGCCTTAGATGAAGAGCGGGGCATCAATCAACGGGAAGCTGATATAAATCTGGCCTTCGCCCAGGCAATTGAAAAAAGCTTAAGCCTGAAGCCGGATGTCCTCCTCCACACAGGCGACCTTTTCGACACGGTGAGGCCGAATAATAGAACCATCTCTTTCTGTCTGGAACAGCTTTTGCGGCTTACCCAAGCCAACATCCCGGTGGTGATAATTGCCGGTAACCATTCTTCCCCTAGGATGAAAGATACCGGCTCGATCTTTCGCCTCTTTGAGCTTTTTGAAAATATTTATCCTATTTACCAAGGAAAATACGAAAATGTTTCCTTTGAAGACCTAACTATCCACGCCGTTCCCCAGTGCCCTCTTCAAGAAGACTTTCACCAAAACGTTCGAAAGATGAACGCTTCGGTCAAAAACTTCAACGCGCCACTTAATGTTTTGGCTCTCCATGCCGGGGTGGCCATGCCTGCCGGCAGGCAGGCCGAAATTGAGAAATTCTCCATGGATGAATTCAACGAACAAATTGTCCCCCTCGAGGCCCTAAAAGAAGAGTTTGATTATATTGGATTAGGCCACTATCACCAATTTGAAAAGGTAACGGAAAACGCCTACTACTCGGGCTCGACAGAAAGACTTTCGTTCAACGAAGCCGGCCAAGAAAAGGGAATTGTTGAAGTGGATTTATCTTCCAAAGACCAAAAAAAATTAAAAGTTTCCTTTCACGCTTTAGACATCAGAGAAATGGTTGATCTGCCCGATATTGACGCCGGGGGCCTCTCGGCCGAGATGGTAATGAAAAAAATTGAAGAGGCTCTTGCCTCTACCGACTACGCCAAGAAGATAGTTCGTTTAACTCTTAACAATCTCTCCTCCCCAGCTTATAACTCCCTGGACTTTCATCTTTTAAGAAATTTAGCCGCCTCCGCTCTCCATTTCGAGTTTCGGTATAACCGCCTAACAGACGAGACTCTTGATACCCGAAGCGGCACAATCGGAGGTTTAGTTAACGAATTTGCCGAGTTCATGGCCGAAAGGGACTTAGGGAAAGAGCGAGATGAAGTCTTAAAATTGGGGATAAATTACCTGGAATCCGCCGACAGTTAAGAATAATGAGACTGATCAGTATAAATCTCAAAAACTATCGAAAATACGCTGATGAAAGAGTGGACTTTCCCGATGGGTTAGTAGGGATTTTGGGACCCAACGGCTCCGGAAAATCAAGCCTTATGGAAGCCGTTGGCTGGGCTCTTTTTGGCAATGCCGCCGCCCGAACCGCTAAAGAAGAGATAAAAAGACAAGGGGCTTTGCCCGGAGACATTTGTGAAGCTGTCTTAGAATTGGAGCTCGGGGGAACGACGTATCAGATCGTAAGAGAAACGCGCGGAAAAGATGCCAGTTCCGACGCGGCCGTTTACACCCAAAAGGAGCTACTGGCCCGAGGCGCCCGTTCCACCCTGGAATATGTAAATAAAATGCTCGGTATGGACCGGGAAGCTTTCTTCACAAGTTTTTTCGCTAAACAGAAGGAACTGAACACACTCTCTGAGCTTTCCCCCGCTGAGAGAAAAACCTCGATCATAAAAATGCTGGGCATAAATCGAGTTGATAACGCTATAGACCTGCTCAAAAAAGACTTAAGAGACTTAACCGTCAAGGTAAACACTTTAAGAATGGCCCTCCAGGATCCCAAGAAGCTTAAGGAACAAAAACTTAAGGAAAAGAAAAGAATAACCGGCGCTAAGGAGATTCTGGCCTCGAGAGAAACGCAAGAAAAAAAATCCCAGGAAAAATTTCTTGAGCTTAAAAAAACCCTCGAAAGCCAAGAGAAAAAGAAAGAGGAGCATAACAGCCTGAGCCAACAGTATAAAGTTGCTCTCGAAGGAATGAAGGAAAAGAAGCAAAGCTTAAAAACGGATGAGGAGGAGTTTCAAATCTTCAAGTTTCTAAAAAATGAGCTTAGGCAAAAACCCCAAACTAATTTAACCGCGACCGAAAGGGAGCTCACATCTTTAAGGGAAAAGAAAATCCACCTCCAGAGCAAAATTAGTTACTTAAGAGATGAGCGGGATAAACTGACTAAGAACCGTGAAAATGTGGACCAATTAGGCAAAAAAAGCTCGTGCCCCACGTGCCTTCGCCCTCTTGGTACAGACATCGATAAAATAAGAGACCACTTCAACGCGGAAATTATAGCTAGAGAACAAAAAATAGATGGATTAAGAAAAGAGGTGGCGGGCTTTAAGAAAAAGGAGGAGCAAAAAGAAAAGGAGCTTGTCTCTCTAAGACGAGAACAGGAAAGGCTCCTTAAAATAGAAACTCAAGTCAAACACCTAGAGAAAATTGAGGTCCATATCGAAAAAACCAAAAAGGAGCTCGCTGAGAAAGCGAAGGCTATAGCCGTCATTAAAGAGGAGGGGAAAGCCCTTAAGTTTTCTTTAGAAAAATTTAAGGAAACCAAGAAAAATTGCGAGTCTGCTCAGGAAGAATATCATCAAGCGACAAACCGGGCAAAAGATGCCCTACACGAGGTCAAGCTGATTGAGATGAATCTTCAACGCTTAGAAAGAGAGGTTAAGGAATACCGACAAAAGAAAAGGGAGATCGAAGAGCTTTCCGGAGACCAGGAAAATTTAGAAAGACTTCAGGAAATTCTTGGGCTCTTTAGGAAAAACCTCATTGGAAGAATAAGACCGGTTCTCTCCGAGAAAGCGGCCAGTCTTTTGGATGAGCTCACCGACTCCAAGTATGCCGAGCTAGAGCTGACCGAGGATTACGAGGTTCTCCTGTACGATCAGGGTCAAAAGTTTCCCCTTGAGAGATTCTCGGGCGGAGAAAAGGATCTGGTTAATTTGTGCTTGAGACTCGCCATCTCGGAGCTCATGACCGAAACCTCTCGCTCCGACTTCGGATTCATTGTTTTGGACGAGATCTTTGGTAGTCAGGACCCTTTAAGAAAGACAAACATAATGCGGGCGTTGGCGAAACTTTCTTCCAGGTTCCGGCAGATTTTTCTAATCACCCATGTTGAAGACGTAAAGGACTCGATGGAATACGTCGTTTCAGTCTCGGAGGATGAGTCGGGGGTAAGCCACCTCACGCTGGAATAAACTGGTTAATACACGTTCACAGTTCACAGT
>DATBWY010000168.1:0-7110 GCA_036514555.1 Candidatus Subteraquimicrobiales bacterium | reverse complement strand
CTTAGCTTGTCAAAAGCCAACTGCGTATGACCGAATCAAGTTGTTTGTTATCTCAAAGCGTGAGAGGAGAGCTATGCCTATTCGAGTCGGAATTAATGGTTTTGGAAGAATTGGTCGCAACGTTTTTAGAGCCGGGATGGACGATGCCGAGATTGAATTTGTAGCCGTAAACGATTTGACCACTCCTAAAACCCTGGCCCATCTTTTAAAGTATGACTCGGTATATGGCGTTCTCAATCACCCGGTGGTAGCCGAATCCGGCGCGATAGAGATTGGCGGCAAAGAGTTTAAGGTTTATTCCGAGAGAGATCCCGCAAATCTTCCCTGGAGCGATTTAGACATCGATGTTGTGATCGAGTCAACCGGTCTATTCACCAAAAGGGCGGATGCGGAAAAACACCTTGACGCTGGCGCCGGCAAGGTCATCATAACGGCACCCGCCGAAGAACCCGATTTAACCGTGGTGATGGGAGTTAATCAAGACCAGTACGATCCCGACTCTCACAGGATTGTTTCCAATGCCTCTTGTACAACTAACTGCCTGGCGCCCGTCGCCCAAGTGCTTCTGGAAAACTTTGGAATCGTGAAGGGTTTTATGACAACAATTCACGCCTATACTAATGATCAGCAACTACTCGATCTTCCCCATAAGGACCTAAGAAGAGCCCGGGCCGCTTGCCTTTCGATCATCCCCACCTCAACCGGGGCCGCCAGAGCGATCGGGTCAGTTTTGCCGGAGCTTAAGGGAAAGCTGGATGGAATGGCAATGCGGGTACCTATTCCAGTGGGCTCGGTGGTTGATTTGGTGGCCGAACTCGAGAAAAACACGACAGCCGATGATGTTAATGAGGCGGTTAAAACAGCCGCTGATAAGGGTAAACTGAAAGGCGTTCTTGGTTATACCGAAGATCCAATTGTTTCAGTAGATGTGGTCGGTAACTCCTTTTCCAGCATTTTCGACGGTCTTTCCACCATGAGCCTTGGCGGTAATATGGTTAAAGTAGTCTCTTGGTACGATAATGAATGGGGCTTTTCTTGCCGGGTTATTGATCTCATAAAGCACATCACCCAATAAAATCAGAAATAAAGAAACCCCGCCTTTTAAGGCGGGGAGCATCAACCCCCAGACTAGGCCTAGGCTTTAGCCTAGGTGTGGGCTAGGAGAAAAATTGCATTATTATTTTGACCCCGAAAAAGCAAACTATCTGAATCTTCAAAGAAGCGCCACGGCGGCTTATTCGCTCCAATATCACTGCGTTTTCGGTACCAAGTATAGCCACCCGATTTTTGATCGACAAAAAGCCTCTGATCTAACCCAATTAATTCTAGAAATTTCTCAAGAAAACGGTTACCATCTTTTGGGTCTTCAAATTCAAACAAACCATATCCATATTTTGATAAGCTTGAAACCCTCCCATAATTTATCTCAAGCTATTCAAAGAATTAAGGGAAAATCATCTCGTTTCTTAAGGCACAAATATCCTGATCTTAAGAAATTGCCAGCTCTATGGACTCCGTCTAATTTTTATCGATCCCTAGGACAAGTTAGTGTAGCCCAAATAAAAGCATATCTTGATCGTCAAGATGAACATCATCAATGGCAAAGAAATATAACCACCCTTGCTAAAGCAAGGGTCTAAGCTAGTTTGAGCTACCTCGTGCTGAAGCACAAGGTTTCCGGAACGAAGTTTTTAGGTAAGGTGCAAATGGACAAAAAAACCATCCGCGATGTCGATGTCTCCGGCAAAAGAGTTTTGGTTAGAGTGGATTTTAATGTCCCCCTTTCCGAGGGCGAAGTAACAGATGACACCCGGATAAGGGCTACATTACCAACAATTAACTATCTTCTCGAGAATGGCGCAAAGGTCATCCTGATGTCCCATCTAGGAAGGCCGAAGGGAGTCGAAGAAAAGTATCGGCTTGACCCCGTAGCCAAAGTTCTCTCGGGCCTTCTTCAGAAGGAAGTTAAAAAAGTAGACAAAACCGTTTCCGATGAGGCTAAAAAAGCCGTTAGTGAGCTTGAGCCAGGAAATGTTCTTCTCTTAGAAAACCTCCGTTTTAATCCAGGCGAGGAAAAAAATGATCCCCATTTTGCCAAAGAATTAGCCAGTTTGGGCGATATTTATGTAAACGATGCTTTTGGTGTCGCCCACCGGGCTCACGCCTCAGTAACCGGTGTCACTCATCATCTGCCGTCAGTGGCCGGTTTTTTGCTTGAAAAAGAGGTAAGAGAATTATATGCCCTGCTCGAGCACCCGAAGCGACCGTTTTTTGCGGTTTTGGGCGGAAACAAAATTTCCGATAAGATCGGCGTGATACACAAATTTTTGGAGTTAGTTGACGGTTCGGTGACCGGCGGTGGGATTGGTTACACCTTTTTAAAAGCCAAGGGAGTGTACATCGGTCAATCCATTTGTGAAGATGAGGAACTAGAGCACGCTCGGGCAATGCTTAAAAAGGCCGAAAAAAACGGGGTAAAAATTTACATACCCCTGGACGCAGTCGTTACTAAAGAGTTCGATCCAGATGCCTACTACAAGGTAGTGCCGATTGGAGAGATTCCCAAGGGCTGGATGGGATTGGATATTGGCCCTAAAACTATTAAGACATATAAAGAAGCCTTAAAAGAAGCGAAAACTATCTTTTGGAATGGCCCTTTAGGCGTATTTGAAATGGCATCTTTTGACAGGGGAACGAGAAGTATCGCTGAAGCTATTGCCTCGTCTTCGGCAACGACAATCGTGGGGGGAGGCGACTCTGATGCGGCCTTGAGGCAGTACGGATTGGAAGACAAGGTCTCTTATATTTCTACCGGGGGAGGAGCCTCGCTCAAATTCTTAGAAGGAAATTCCCTCCCAGGGATCGATGCCCTCCTGGACAAGACGAACGTCCAGAACAAAGTTAAGAATTAAATGTTTAGAGGTCAGAAGACCCTGAACTCTTAACTCTGAACTAAATGGGGCGACGAAAGGAGCGAGAATGAGACGGCCTATTATTGCGGGAAATTGGAAGATGTATAAAACCGCTTCTGAGGCAGAGGAGCTGGTTAAAAATCTTATTCCATTTGTTAAATCAACTTCGGATGTTGATATTGTGGTTTGCCCGCCCTTTACCGCGCTTCACAGTGTTTCCTTGGTGATTGGAAATAATTCCCGGGTTGAGCTAGGGGCTCAGGATATCCACTGGGAGAAAGAAGGGGCCTTTACCGGCGAGATTTCTCCGCTTATGCTGACCGATCTTAAGGTTAAATACGTAATTATCGGTCACTCCGAAAGGCGCCAGGAGTTTGGCGAAACTGATGAGGCGGTTAATCAAAAGGTTAAGGCGGCTTCGGCCCAGGGCTTTATCCCGATAATGTGCGTGGGGGAGACGCTTAAAGAACGCGAAAACGGAAAAACTGAGGAGATAGTCCAAAGGCAAATTAGGGCCGGGTTAGCCGGGGTAAAACCGGAGGAAGTTGAAAAGCTGGTAATTGCTTACGAACCGATTTGGGCTATTGGAACGGGAGTGGCCGCCACAGCAGAAGATGCCGAGGATGTCATAAGATACATAAGATCAGTGGTGGGAGCGCAATTTTCACCGGACGTCGCTCGAAAAATCCGGATTCAATACGGAGGAAGCGTAAAGCCGGAGAATATCGCCGAGTTTATGCGGGAGCCGGATATTGATGGGGCTTTGGTGGGGGGAGCAAGCCTCGACGCCCAAACCTTCGCCCAAATCATCAAAAACAGTTTAACAGGGGAAGGATAAACTAAGGAAAGAGGGGTTAACCAACCGCAAAACTAAAGACCTGACCCCACGACCAGTAAATTATTCGGCTTGACGATCAAAGAGTTAGCTGGTAAAGTTGAAGGGCCTAAAGTTATGAGGTCTTAGTGCCGAATCAGCATCTGGAACAACTTTAATAATTTCTTTTTAAAGGACAAGTAGATGCTTGTTAGTGTGGTAATCGGAATTCATATTTTTGTGGCTTTGTTTTTAATTATTGCTATTCTACTCCATGCCGGCCGGGGTGGAGGGCTTTCCTCAGCTTTTGGAGGGGGACTTCCTTCAACTTTTTCAGGGTCGACCCTTATGGAGAAGAATCTTGACCGCCTGACCATTACCTTGGCGATAGTTTTTGGTGTTACCTCTACGATTCTTGCTATCCTCTATAAGTAAATAATTCCTTTTGCCACTTTCACTCACTTACTCGGTTTTATGACTCTTTTCCTTTTTTGACCCGGATTCGCACGTGAGTGATGAAATCAGTGGGTCACAAGGTTGAGGTCAGACCCCCTTTTACATTCTGAATGAGATGAAGAATCTCAAGGAGATACCCTACGAATCAACTAGATTCTTCGGCTTTGCCTCAGAATGACAAGTTCTCGGTCAGCCTCTTGGGGTCACACCCCTCTACAAATCCCGGGTGGCCAAGAGCCTTGAGATGTGGCTAGTTCTCGACTCAGGCTTACTGCGCTCGCCCTTCGCTCGAATAATAACTTAAAAACTCTTAAAAACAGGGATATCAGGATTTTATTCATAGAGCTAAGAAATTTTCTTGGTTTTTTAAGCCAAGAGCACTATACTTCTTTTTGCTAAAGTTTCGGCAAAAATTTGGTATCTGCCCGGCACTTGTAGCCCGGTTTCAGAACCCCGCCATGGCGGGAAAGTATTAAATTATTTTCCAGGAGGTATGTTTGTTTCCTCTTCGAGACGAGAATCCCACAGAAACCTTTCCTTGGGTAACTATAGCCTTAATCGCCGCCAATGTTTTGGTCTTTCTTTACCAACTTTCATTAGGAGTTGAAGGCGGTTCGCCGGAAAAGTTTGTCTACACCTACGCCCTGATCCCCTATGAGGTGACAAAAGGAACAAACATTACTGCCGAAGTTACTCCTTATATATATCTTCCCATATTTACTTCGATGTTTCTTCACGGAGGTTTTCTCCACATAATCTCAAACATGTGGTACTTGTGGATTTTCGGAAATAACGTTGAGGATACCTTAGGACACTTCAAATTCATTTTCTTTTATCTTTTGGCGGGACTCGGAGGAACGGTTGGTCACATTTTATCTAATCCCCTTTCACAGACACCCAGTTTAGGAGCGAGTGGGGCTATCGCCGGGGTTTTAGGGGCTTACCTTTTGCTCTTCCCCAGGGCGAGGATAATTACGCTGCTTATTATCGTATTTTTTATTGAGATTATTAGTCTGCCGGCCCTGTTTCTGATTGGTTTTTGGTTTGTGCTACAGTTGCTAAGCGGTGTGGGCTCGATTGCCGGAGGACAATCTGGAGGAGTGGCTTGGTTCGCTCACGTCGGTGGGTTTATCGCCGGTTTTATTCTTATTTTGATTTTACCTAAAAGGAAAAAAGCGCGCCCACAAAAGGAATACTGGGTGTAGGATACGCTGCAAGTTTCAGGCTACAGGCCCCAGAAAATCATTGCAACCTGCGGCTATTCTAGTCGAACTCTTCCATTTCGCCGGTTACTAAGTAGGCTACGCGTTCGCCAATATCCACGGCGTGATCAGCGATTCTTTCCAAATAGCGGTTGGCCAAGACCATGTGGGTGGCCCAGTCAAACGAGGTTTCGTCTTCCGAGCACCGGGTGAGTTCCTTAAAGAATTCTTTGAACAGCTCATCAATGGGTTCATCCATTTCCCCGAGCTTTCTGGCCAATTCCAGATCTTTTTTATCAAAAGCCTCAAGACTCGCTCTAACAAGCTCACGGGTCAAAGCCCCCATTTTGTCAAGAAGTTCAAGGAGAGTGGGGTATCTTGGCTTCTGAGAAGTTTTTTTAACAATCTGGGCAATGTTTAGACACAGGTCCGCCATTCGTTCCAGGTGGATCGAGATAAACTGGGTGGAATAGATGAGCCTCAGGTCTTTTGCAACCGGACATTGACGAGCCTGGACGGCCATGCTTTGTTCCTCTAAGCCCACTGTTAGCCTGTCAATCTCATCATCGCCCTCTATAACCCTTTCAGCCAGGGGAACGTCTCCCTCTACAATCGCTTTTACCGAATCAACTAGAGCTTTTTCAACCAGATCTCCGATTTTTAAGACTTCTTCTCGCAAGTCTTTTAACTCCTCGTGGAACGTTTTTCTCAACTTTATCACCCTCCCGCTTGATTTAGCGAAATAATTCCTTGACGCCTGCTACTTAAAACAGCCTCTTGGTGTTTTCCGATTTGTAGTTGCTTTATTTTATGGAGATTCTAAAAACTGCCTGATAAATCAGGCAACTACGTTTTCGTTCTTAATTCCTTTATCAGTCCTATTGCCTAACTCCGGTGCGCAAAATAAGGAAATAAACTAAACCTAAGACCAGAATGGATGCGAGTATCATAGCCAGTTTGATCGTAGACGTTTCGGCGAGCGTAGCTATTAGAAGCTCTCGAATAGAGGCTACCAAAGCCACTGAAACAAAAATTTCGATGTGAAAGCTTTCTCCTTTAAGATAATTTATCTCCGCTCGCATTAACTCAATCATAACCCAAATAATGAGAAGGGTACCAATCGCGCTTAAGAGCGTTTTTCCGAACTCCGTTTCTCCAGATAAGAGCGAAAAGATCTCTGTACCGAATAGTCCGATTATGCCTAGGGAAAGTCCGATGAGCGCCAGAACCAAAATGATGTTTAGCCCGTAAGTAAATCTGTCGGCGAAGGTCACTAAGATCGAGTCCATCCGAGCGGTTAAGAACTTCTGCTTTATCTCTTCCTCGTGATAGGAAGAGGCCAGGACATCCAGGTTCATGTCGATAATTTTGTTAAGGGAGGTCTCTAATTCCTTAAATCTCCCGCTGTCTTCGACTTCTTTCTCTAAAACATCCAGCATATATTCTCTTTTGATATTCATAGAGGCCGTCACCCAGTGAATTTGAATGCCTCTTTTTACGTGAACCCGTCCGATGTGTTCAAGACGACTTAAGTATCGGTTGTCATAGGGGCCTTCAAGCAGACTTTTGAGCCATTCTATGATGGTTTTTTTTCTCCTTTCGCTAGCTTGAGGGGCTCGGAAAAACTGGGCGCTTTCAGCAAAACTCATCAGATAACTGTAAAAATGGTTAGCAAATTCATCCGAAAAGGGTAAGATGATTTCGGCAATCTCTTTGAGGTTTTTCT
>DATBWY010000167.1:0-8636 GCA_036514555.1 Candidatus Subteraquimicrobiales bacterium | reverse complement strand
CTATCGGAATTCAGTATTATCGTAACAACTCATTCTGGTTTTGTCAAGGCAAAAACCCGTATAACCGGTTACTTTTTAAAGAAGTTCTCCGCTCGCCGAAACCCTTGAGCACTTAGACTTTCTTTCTAACCTTCAGGAAGTAATAACCATTTTCCTTACGGATGTTTAAGATTTCCTGACCATCATTTTCCAAGCTTGGTGGAACATTACTAATGGGTTCGCCTTCGTCCAGCAACATCTCTAATAAATCTCCGATCTTTAAGTCCTCCAGAACTACTTTTGCTTTCACGTAGTTTACCGGACAA
Organism: Candidatus Subteraquimicrobiales bacterium; assembly: GCA_036514555.1. GTDB lineage: Bacteria > Actinomycetota > Aquicultoria > Subteraquimicrobiales > DATBWY01 > DATBWY01. The sequence continues at coordinate 8,331 of DATBWY010000167.1, read as the reverse complement.
GGCACCCCTCTTAGATCCAGTGACTGTACGTTCTCTTCGCTCTCCCCCTCGTCTTTAATTTTTTCCTCCGGCGTAATCTGAAACTGAAGATTACTATCCATCGACTCATAGAGACTCTTTAAGCGATTAACGAGTCCCTCCACAAACTCTACGTTTTCCTTAAGCTCCTCTTTCCTGCCTTGATTGTAGACCAGAGCGGCCTTGATAAGCGGCCGATACTTTTGGCTCACCCAACCGCTCTCAATAAAATTTTTGTCGAACTGGTCGAGTGCTTCCTGGTCTGACTGGGGATCCAAGCCCCGAGCCACCAGAAGGCTTTTAGATGCGGAAACGACCGCTTTGTAAAGATGGCCCGCCTCTTTAGTTCCCTCAAAGTTTTTATAAGAAGCCGCAGCCTCAGCCAAATCTGCCTCAATCATGTCAAGAACACCGGCTCCGCACTCGCCGGGGCCTCGCCCCGCGAGAGAAAACTCCTCGTTACTTGACCAATCAAAATAATATTCTGGATTCTCTTCATAGCTAGGCGTTATTTCGTACTGGTGAATCAGTTCTTTTAATAGCGCTTCGCCCTTTTGATCAGAGAATTCAAGAAAACTGGAATAATTATCTTTGGCTTCAAGATAGAGCCCTAAAAAATCTCGAAGCAAAAGTGGAATATTTTTAGCTGAGACGTAACCAAAGGGCTTAGAAAGTTGTGTTTTTCCCTCTTCGACCAACCCACCGAGCAAGACATTATAATAAGGGGCTATTCTTCCGTTTACTCGCCTTGAACCGCCGTGAAGTCCAATGGTTCCGATAGGATGATGACCGCAGGCGTTAGGGCATCCGTTAATTCGAACATCAATATCCGGTAGGCCAGAGAGAAAAATGTTCGCCCGGTCTAAAGTATCCGCTAAAGCGGCTGAAAGTCCTTGAGAAAGACACATCCCCAGCTTGCAGGTGGCAGCGCCTTTACAACACACAAGATAATTGATGTTTAAGTTGCCGGTATCGGCAATCCCAAGCTCTTTAAGTTCATGGTAAAGTGCTGGTAAGTCCTCTTCTTTAACCCAGCGAATAAGAAAGTCTTGTGTGTGAGTGGTACGAAGAGCCTTCTCGCCTACTTTCTCAACTAAATCAGCTATTTTTTCAAGTTTCCCCGGTTCGATATCGCCCAGGGGCACAGGAATCTTAACTGAGTAAAAGGGGCTTTGTTTTTGTTTACTGGCCTGAAGATTTTTCCAGCTAGAGTAGCCATTATTATCCATAGAGCCATTATCCGCGGTTCCCACCTGGCTGAGAGATGAGCCTTCAGGTGGTTTTTCTTCGGTTTCTCGAATTTCAAGGATGATCGGAGCCTCTTGTCGAACCGCTTTTAACTCCTCCTCGTAGAGCTCTTTAAACTTTTGAAACCCGAATCTTTCGAGAACAAAGCGAAGTCTTGCCTGATGTTTGTGTTTGCGGTCTCCGTATCTATCAAATAATCTTTTCACGGCCTCAGCAATGTAACCAATTTCGTCGGCCGGAACAAAGTCACTTAGCTTTTGGGCCACCCTTGACTTGGCGCCCATTCCTCCGGCTGCATAAACCGAGAAGCCATCCCTGCCATTTTGGGACTTGGCAATAAATCCCAAATCATTAACGGTCGCCAAAGCGCAGTCTTCAGAACAGCCCGAAAAGGCAATTTTAAATTTTCGGGGCAAGTTATAGGAGCTAGGGAATTGGATCAGGTACTCGGTCAAACCGATAGTGTGCGGCAAAACATTAAATTTTTCATCCGGGCAGACTCCAGCATGGGGACAGGCTGTGATATTTCTAACCGTATTTCCGCCGCCTCCCTTGCAAGTTAATCCGATCTTGTATAGTTCCTGATATATGGGAACAAGATCATCCACCAGGACATTTTGCAGCTGAAGATCCTGCCTCGTGGTAATGTGCGGTTTCAAATTGTAGGTTCTTGCCAGTTTTGATAATTCTCGAAGTTGAGAAGGGGTGATTCCGCCACCGGGCACTCGCACCCGCATCATAAAAGTATTTTCTTGCCTTTGTTCGTAGATCCCTAAAGGAACCCGAAAACCACGAAACTTAGTCGGCGAGAGCGCTCCGCTCTTAAACTCTTCTACGTGCCGTCTAAGAATCTGAATATCTTCTCTTGTAGTTGGTGGAACCCGATAGTAACCCTGCATTTTACTTTAAAAAACTATTTCCTACCTTTCTTATCGGAATTTAGTATTAGAATAACAAACCTCCGCTTTAGTTGTCAAGCATAACAATGCAGGTTTCTTTTCGCTCAAACTGCGCGACTATGCCTGCCGCAGGCAGGGATTTTGTCATTCTTGACCCTGAGCTTGTCGAAGGGGAAGAATCTCTTGAGACCCTTCGCTAGCGCTCAGGGTGACCAGGTTTCTTGCGAGCGATATCGCGAGTAACATGAGTCGAAAGTGAGGTGAGCATCTGCCGCAGCCTGCGTCCCCCGCCTTGCGGGGGGAATAGCGGGGCTACTTCTTTAAGACCGCTTCTTTAAAGGAGTTCAAAGTGGGGGCAATAACAGTAGGTGAAACTACTTTGTCTTCGACAGCTTCTAAGGTTTTTAGACCAATTCCCGTTATGTACGCAACAACCGTTTCTTTCGAATCAATTTTACCTTCTTTTGCCAATTTTTTTAAAACGCCAATGGTAACTCCGCCGGCGGTTTCCGCAAAAATCCCTTCCGTTTGCGCAAGCAACTTAACCGCGTCGATTATTTCCTCATCGGAAACCGCCTCAAGATACCCATTTGTCCCTCGAACTGACTTCAAAGCATAATAGCCATCGGCAGGATTTCCGATGGCTAAGGATTTAGCGATAGTATCAGGCCTAACCGGTCTGATATCCCAGGTATCATCTCTAAAAGCGGCCACAACAGGAGCACAACCTTCCGCCTGCGCTCCCGAAATTTTAGTCTTGGGCTCATCTATCAAACCAAGTTTCCAAAATTCATTTAATCCCTTATGGACTTTGGTAAGTAATGATCCCGAGGCCACCGGGATAATTACGTGGTCCGGCGATTTCCACCCTAGCTGCTCAGCTGTTTCAAAACCCAAAGTTTTGGACCCTTCGGCATAGTATGGACGAAGATTAATATTAACAAAGGCCCAATCAAATTCCGCCGCGATCTCCGAACATAGTCGATTTACATCGTCGTAACTTCCTTTAACCCCAACCAGTGTAGGATTGTAAACAGCGGAACAAACAATTTTGCCCTTTTCTAAGTCGGCGGGGATAAAAATATAAGCCTTAAAATTAGCTCGAGCGGCATGGGCGGCCACTGAATTGGCTAAATTTCCGGTGGAGGCGCAGGCGACTGTATTAAAACCAAACTCCCTGGCTTTGGTTAGGGCGACCGAGACCACCCGGTCTTTAAATGAATAGGTCGGATTAACGGTGTCATTTTTAAGATATAAACTCGATATCCCAAGAGCTTTAGCTAGATTATCGGCTTTAATCAAGGGAGAGAAGCCACCTTGAAGATCAACCAAGTTTTCGCCGTCAACGGGCAAAAGACTCTTGTAGCGCCAGATTGAAAGGGGGCCGTTTTCAATTGCTTTGCGCGAAAGCGCCCTTTTCAGCCCCTTATAGTCATAGACGACTTCTAAAGGACCGAAACAAAACTCACAAACGTGTAGTGGTTCAGCCGGATACTCGCGTTCACATTCTCTGCAAACCAAGCCCTTTACAAAAGCCACCTAAAATCCCCCTATTCCCGGCTAATTAATGTATTTCAAAAAAGAAAATCTCTCAATCCGAAACGGGACGAGAGATTTACGTGGTACCACCCTACTTTATTAGAGCGTTACCGCTCTAACCTCATCAACCTCGGATGTAGCCTAGCAGATCAACAATTTACTACTTGCACATCTTAAAGGTCTAGCTTTGATAACGGAAGCAAGCCCGTTTAGTTCTACTTCTCCGAAATACCGCAAAACGGAGGTTCTTCTAAAAGCTCAGGGAGCATGTTCGACTGTCCTTCCCACACCAGCCTTTCAGCTTTTAGCTGGCTCTCTCAAGAGGTACAGAACAGTCTACTCCTTCCCGTCACAGCTCTTAACCGTATAATTCGAACGCAAAAGTAAAAGTAGCACAATACGAGGGCCAGTGTCAACGAAAGCCTCTTAAAGGGACGTCTTTTTAAGAACTGGCCGATATTTTCTTGGCGCTTGAAGACTCTTTCTCAACATCCTCGGTCACGAAGGTTGGTTCCCGGTTTTTATCTAGAACCTCTTTGGTAATCACGCACTTTGTCACATTTTCACGCGACGGGAGATCATACATCACGTCTAATAAGATGCCTTCTAAAACTGCCCTTAAACCGCGAGCGCCACCCGCCCTTTTTAACGCTTTTCTGGCGATAGACGTTAAGGCGTCGTCGGTAAAAACAAGCTCAACATTATCGTACTCAAAAAACTTTTTGTACTGTTTGATAAGGGCATTTTTAGGTTTGGTCAAAATTTTCATCAGGTCTTTATCGGTTAAGTTGTGAATCGCTGAGATAACTGGGAGACGACCCACAAATTCGGGAATCAAGCCGTATTTTAAGAGATCTTCAGGGAGTACCTGGCCCAAAATCTTACCAATTTCTTTCTCTTTGGGTTTTTGGATATCGGCCCCGAAACCTACTCCTTTCTTTCCAGTCCTTGACTCTATTATTTTATCTAGGCCCACAAACGCTCCGCCGCAGATAAATAAAACGTTAGCCGTATTGATGTGGATAAACTCCTGGTGAGGATGCTTCCGGCCACCTTGAGGCGGTACGCTGGCCTCGGTACCCTCCAAAATTTTGAGAAGAGCTTGCTGCACTCCTTCACCCGAAACATCCCGGGTAACCGAAGGGTTCTCGTTTTTTCGGGCAATTTTGTCAATCTCGTCAATATAGACAATGCCGGTTTCAGCCCTTTTTATGTCATAATCTGCCGCCTGTATCAACTTTAAAAGAATGTTCTCAACGTCCTCTCCAACGTAGCCGGCTTCGGTCAAAGCCGTTGCGTCAGCAATACAAAACGGCACATTTAAGATTTTGGCCAGGGTTTGGGCCAGAAGGGTCTTACCGCACCCGGTTGGTCCTAAAAGAAGGACGTTACTTTTTTGGAGTTCGACATCGTCGTTTTTTTGGACGCCTACTCTAACCCGCTTATAATGGTTGTAGACCGCCACTGAAAGGATTTTTTTGGCTTCATTTTGTCCTATTACGTAATCTTTTAGGATACTGTATATCTCTTTAGGCTTAGGCAAATCATCAAATGTGGCTTCGGTTCCCTGATCCAACTCCTCTTCGATAATTTCATTACATAAATCGATACACTCGTCGCATATATAAACGCCAGGTCCAGCTATAAGCTTCTTAACTTGTCTTTGACTTTTACCACAGAATGAGCACTTTAAATGCTCCGAGCTGTTACCAAAACGGGCCATCTTATCTCCTCTCTAATTTTTTGCGATGCACAACCACTTCGTCGATGATACCATACTTTTTTGCGTCTTCGGCGTTCATGATGAAGTCTCGATCGGTATCATTACTAACTTTTTCTAAGGTCTGGCCACTGTGTTTAGATAGAATTTCGTCGATTAGCTTTCGATATCGAAGCATTTCGCGGGCCCATATATCTACATCCACCGCCTGGCCTTGTACCCCTCCATGAGGCTGGTGAATCAATACCCTCGAAGTTGGCAAACCATACCTCTTTCCTTTGGCTCCGGCTGCCAGGAGAACCGCCGCCCCACTTGCCGCCTGCCCGATGCAGATGGTAGAAACATCCGGCTTAACATACTGCATCGTATCATAGATGGCTAGAAAAGAGGTAATTTGCCCTCCGGGGCTATTGATATAAACATTGATGTCTTTCTCGGGGTCTTCGGATTCTAAGTGAAGCATCTGCGCGATAACCACATTTGCAAGCTGATCATCAATGGAACTTCCTAAAAATATTATTCGCTCATTTAAGAGACGAGAATATATATCATACGCCCGTTCACCTCTGTTAGTTTGTTCTATAACGTATGGTATTAGTACCGGACCTTGATCTTTCATAAGATGTGCCTCCTAATCACTTATTTTGCTGATTTTTTTGCTTCTTTCTCTTTCGTCTTCTCTTCTTTTTTCACTTTGTCTTTGTCTATATCTTTTACTATTTTGGCTTTCTCTGGTAATAAATCGAGAGCCTTCTTCGCTAAAATATCTTCCTTAAAAGCGTCTAAATATCCCTTGTCCTCGGCGTCTTTTTTTAACTCTCCAAAGCTTTTTCCTTCTCTTTGGGCGGTAATTCTAATTTCATTATCCAATTCTTCGGGGCTGACTTCAAGCCCCTCTTTTTCGGCCAATGCTTCCAAGGCCAGCCGCTTTTTTGTGTTTTTTTCAGCGTCTTCCCGGAGACTTTTTTTAAGGTCCTCCTCGGCAGTTTTCGCTTGTTCAAGATAATCTTCCCAGTTTAAACCCGCAATTTTAAGTCTTTCTTTGAGGTCTTCAATTTTCTCCGTGACTCTCTCTTCGACCATTACTTCTGGAACTTCGACCTTGGAAATATTTGCTAATTGGTCGAGAATATCTATCTTAACCTGCGCTTCTGCCTCTTTTTCTTTTAACTTCCGGATATTTTTCTTGAGATCAGCCCTTAAATCCTTGAGAGACTCAAACTCACTCGTCTCTTTAGCGAATTTGTCGTTTAGTTCGGGAAGCACTTTTTGCTTGATTTCTTTCACTAGGACCTTGTAATTAACTCTATTGCCGGCAATTTCTGTCTGATAATACAACTTGGGAACATCAACAACGATATCTAAAATTTCGCCAGTACGAGCCCCCACTAACTTCTCTTCAAATTCAGGCGGAAAAATGTTGGAACCAACCTCAAGGAAGTAATCCTGTACCGAACCGCCGTCATAAACCTTTCCGCCTACTTTTCCTTCATAGTTTATGAGAACAAAGTCACCTTTTTTTATCGATCTTCCCTTAACCGCCTCTAGACGGGCGAACCTTTTTTGAAGCGACTCTAATTGTTGGTCGACATCTTCTTTGGAGACATTTACCGTCTTCTTTTTCACTTCTATCTTTTCATAGTCTCCTAATTCAACCTTTGGTTTTACTTCTACTTTCGCATTAAAAAGTAGGGGTTCATCCTCTTTTATCTGAACCACTTCGATTTCGGGTTTAGCAATTGGCTTTACGCCTGTCGTCTTTATGGCCTCTACATAATAGTGGGGTAGCATTTCCTGGAGGGCTTCCTGAAGAACCGGCCCCTTTCCAATATGGGCATCTATAATCCGTGGCGGTATTTTTCCCCGGCGAAATCCCTGAATATTTATTTTCTCTGAAATTCTTCGGTAGGCCTTACCAATGCTCGCTTTAACATTGTCGATAGGAACTTCTACCTTGAGTAAGACTTGATTTTTTTTTAGTTCTTCCACGGTCGCCTTCATTTTACTCCCTCACAAACTACCTGGAATTCAAGATTAAATCATCTGCTAGAGATTTAGAATAAGGGTCGAATACGGATTTAGCTTTAGGTTTAGGCTTAGGTTTTAAATTTAGGTTTAAATTTAGTTTGGATTTTTGGTTTTTCTTCCCAGTCAGCTTCTGATCACTAAAAATATTAAAATAACCGGTTATGCCTTTAGCTCCGCAAAAATAACAACAGGGGTGTCATTGCGAGTCCCGATTATCGGGACGTGGCAATCTCAAAAGAGATTCCTCATCTTCGCTCGAATGACCCCGCAGTTGCGGGGTCAGATTGCTTCGGTCGTTTCTCTCCCTCGCAATGACGGGCTTCGGAGATAAGTACACAATCTGTTTAAAATATTCAGATACATTTTTAGCTGGCGTTTCCAAAAAAATTTGTCAACTACCATAATTATGCAAATAAATGACGTGACGCAACTAATATACCAGTAAACATAATATCTAGCAAATTTCTTGCGATGGTGCCGCGGGGGAGACTCGAACTCCCATCCCGTAATCGGGGCATGGTCCTAAGCCATGTGCGTCTGCCAATTCCGCCACCGCGGCTAATTACTCTCAGAATGCCGAAAATAACGGATTTTCTTAAAAATAATTGCCTTGTGATACAAAAACCTAGTTGATTAGAGAAACGTAAAGGTGGGCCGTGAAGGAATCGAACCTTCAACCTCCAGATTAAGAGTCTGTTGCTCTGCCTAGTTGAGCTAACGGCCCAAACCCGCCGCTCGCGGGTAGTCAAAAGTCAAAAGTGGAGCCCCACGGGCTTACGCACGTGGCACCTCTCTTTTTCGGGTTTCCGCTGGGGCGGAACCCCGCACCGAACGCTTTCGGCGTTCAGCCTTTCATCTACGCACTTACGTACGTGGCGT
>DATBWY010000166.1:0-4965 GCA_036514555.1 Candidatus Subteraquimicrobiales bacterium | reverse complement strand
CTACGGTAAAAATAAGAAAAATGTCTCCGTGGGGAAATTCATTCTCTTTCAAAACATATGCTAGCTCAAGAACAGCCACTACGCCCGCTTTGTCGTCAGCCCCGAGAATAGTTTCCCCCTCGCTCCTGATGACGCCCTTACTGAGCGCCGGCTCGATCCCTCGTCCGGGTTCAACGGTATCCATGTGAGCACTAAAAATAAGAATGGGAAATTGAGAATCGCCCGGAACATGCACAATAACGTTACCGGTATCTCCCCCAATTTTTTTCCCTGTCTCATCCACCCCGACGTGAACTCCCAAACTTTTCAGCTTATCCACCAGAAAATCGGCCACCTTCTTCTCTTCACGACTGAGACTATCAAGCCTGGCGAGTTCCATAAAATTATTTACAATCCTTGAGGTCTTAACCATGGAATTTCCTCCTTAACAGGGTGAACGAATTAACTGAGCCTGGGCATAAGTATAAATTACTTTCTCGTTAGGTTGCTTAGAGGCGACTGTGAGCACGGCGTTAAGCGAAAGAGACTCGAAAAAAACAGCGGCAAATTGCGTGCGAAGCCCTGAACCAGACGGTACAGGGCGGAGCCTACAAGCGACCTAAACAAAAATTAAATGATTCACCCTCAATCAATTAAAAAGCCGTTAATTTGGATAGCTACAGTATGACAAAAGGAGAGGTTAATGGTCAACTCTAATGAACAGCTGGAGTTCGGGTTGTTGAGCACTGTTCGATCAAATTTGGAAACAGAGTACGAGTTGAGGGGTTTTTTTGACGGGTTTTTGGAAGTTTAGGATGTTTTTTCTCGCCCAAAAGCGGCTTTGATGAATGCTTTAAACAAAGGATGAGGCCGGTTGGGTCTTGATTTAAATTCTGGGTGAAACTGAGAAGCCACGAAAAAGGGGTGGTTTTTAAGTTCGACAATTTCCACTAACTTTTGATCGAGAGAAAGACCGCTAAAAACCATTCCATCCTGGGAAAGTTTTTCCCGATAAAGATTGCTTACCTCATAACGGTGACGATGACGCTCATATACTAGTTCGTCTCCGTAGGCGGCCTTGGCTTTACTTCCCTCCTTGAGTTCGCAGGGATATATCCCCAAACGCATCGTTCCCCCCTTGTCTTTGATCGCCTTTTGCTCGGGCAAAAGATCAATGACTGGATAAGAGGTATTGGGATTAAACTCAGAGCTGTTGGCGTCGTGAAATCCTACCACATTTCGAGCGTACTCCACCACGGCGCACTGAAGGCCTAAACAAATCCCGAGAAAGGGTACTTTTTTCTCCCGGGCATATCGTATCGCCTTTATCTTTCCTTCAATTCCTCGGACTCCGAAACCGCCGGGAACCAAAATGCCATCGACTTCGCTTAGGCGCCTGTCCAGCTCGGAAGGAGAAAGAGCGTCGGCGTCAACCCAGCCCACTCTTACTTGACATTTATTAGAGAAACCAGCGTGTTTAAGGGCCTCGACCACACTGATATAAGCGTCGCGAAGTTTAACGTACTTACCGACAATCGCGATTTTAACCTTGCCGTTAACCTCCTGGATCTCGTCAACTAGCGCTTTCCATTCCGACAGATTGACCGGATCTAAAGGAAGCTTGAGATGTTCTACTACTATAGTATCTAAACCTTCCTCGTTAAGAACCAGCGGAATACTATAAACGTTTTCTACGTTAACGGCGGATATAACCGCCTTCGGCTCAACATCACAGAAAAGGGCGATCTTTTCCTTAAGACCCTCGTCCAATGGTCGCCCGGACCGGCAAACGATGATGTCAGGCTGAATTCCGATGGACCGAAGCTCTTTAACCGAGTGTTGGGTTGGCTTCGTCTTAAGTTCAGAAGGAGCCTCGAGGTAAGGAATTAAGGTGACGTGAATATATAATACATTTTCCTTGCCGAGATCGGTCCGAAGTTGCCGGATAGCCTCTAAAAACGGTAAAGACTCAATATCTCCAACGGTTCCCCCAACCTCGGTGATGGCTACGTCCAACCCATCGTTCTCGGCAAAATTACGAATCCTGTTTTTAATCTCATTGGTTACGTGGGGGATAATCTGGACCGTTCCCCCCAAAAACTCGCCCCTTCGTTCCTTGGTTACAATCGTCCAGTAAATGGAACCCGCGGTTACATTGCTATCTCTGCGCAAATTCTCGTCGATAAATCTTTCGTAGTGGCCTAAATCGAGGTCGGTTTCGGCCCCATCCTCAGTCACAAAAACTTCTCCGTGCTGATAGGGGCTCATCGTTCCGGGGTCCACATTTAAGTACGGATCTAATTTTTGGATGGAAACTTTAAGGCCTCTGCTTTTTAAGAGCCTGCCTAGGGCGGCGGCGATTATACCTTTTCCGAGCGATGAAACTACTCCCCCGGTTACAAAAATGTGCTTAGTCACCTTTAACTAAACTCCCTTTTTTGAATGATCACAAACGCTCATTTGGATTTTCTTCCCAGTTCGTCAAACCACTTTAAAAAAGATACCCTATCCACGAGCTCGGTGATGGAGTATCTTTCGGCATAAACCTGGACCGCTAGCAACAAAAATAAGACTACTACCTTGGGTACGGTTGTAAAATTAACCACGAAGGTGAACCCTAAAATGGCCCCTAATATATTTGACCCAACATCTCCTATCATACACTGTTCCCTAAGTTCTGTGTAGAACAGAACCAACACGGGCGGAAGCAAAAACCCCCAGATTATCCAGGAAGGATTATTAAAAGAAAAAAGAAAAGCTAGGAGACCTACAGTGAGAAAAACTTTTGCGGCTCGCCCCGGCCGAAGATCTAATAAATTTAAAGTATTGGTGAAAAAAGCGAGAACTAAACTATTGAGGAGGAGTAAACCAAAATTTGGGGAGTAAAAAGAGGCAACGTACAGAGAGAGAACTCCGCCTCCGGCCGCTTTTAACAATCCCGTGGTCAATTCGCCCCGACCAAGTTCTCCGAAATGGCCTCGAAAACCGCCCACTTCCCTGGTGCCCAAGAGATCGTCTAACAAACCCAAAAAACCCATCCCTAAAACCAGAATCAGCAAAGGATTTAGGATATTCTGAATATTTGTGAGCTGGTTCTTAAAGAAAATAGCAGTAAGACCAAGAGAAAACAGGACGACTAAGAGGATGACGATTCCCCCAGGGCCCGGAATAGTCTCGCCCCGGTAATTTTTCTTAACAGCCCCCGCGTTTTTTAAAAGCGAAAAAACCAGGGGATAGCTCAAAACACTTAAAACTAAAGAAACAAAAATAAACCACAAAAATATCAGGGCTATCTCCTCCGTATACGACTTAAATCCCAATTTTTAAAAGTTTTGTCTAAGGGTGCGGTAACGAAACCCGTAACGAAGCCCGTTCTTCGGTTACGGAAAATTTAAATCGAACTTCGTAACCCCTAAACGAAACGGGCATCGTCACCCTAACCATAGCCGAATTTCAGCTTGTTGGTCATGGGGCTTTGTCAAAAACTGTTGATGACCCAGTCTCATTTATCTATCTGTTTCTCAATTCTGACCTTGCTTTCCTTGCTCCTGGATCATTAGATAAAAAATTGCCGCCATAAAATAGGAGAGAATCAGAGCGGGGATAACTATGCCCGAGTCATTGGTTAAAAAGCCGACTATTCCCCCGACGAAGGCCCCGGTGATTCCGGCCCCTAAATAGACGTGTCGATCGAGAAGTTTCTGAAACAGCCCAATTGGTCGGAAACGAAGGTAGAGAAGAAGTGCCAGGATTATGATGAAGAAGTAGGACCATGAACTGTATTTAAGAATTCTCAAATTGGTGGCAAACTTTCGCTGGATGACCTGTAAAGCCGCCGAATTACCCTCGGCTTTTACCAGTTCTACGGTTCGACCAAGATGAGTTTCCTGGTTTTTGCCCTGAAAAACATCAATCGCCGCAAAGACAGTTAACACTAAAATTACCGCTAAGACCGTCAAAAGAATATACTTTCCGCTAATTTTTTTTCTTAAGAGGTTAAAGTAGGTAGCAGCAAAAGCGACGATGGTAGTGACGGTTCCTCCAACGTCGGCTCCCCACCGAGGGAATCCCACAAACATTACAATCAGGAGAAAAAATGAAATAATAGTAATCTTGCCGATCCAGTCCAGTTTAGCTCGCCACTCTAGCCAAAAAACGCTTGATAAGAGACCGGCTGCGAAAAAAATTGCCAGCGCTTGATTGCCTAGACCGTAAAACCGGCCCCCGACGATCGGCGAATATCCAAAAATCGTATTAATGTTGAGATTGGATCCGGTAGTCAGATCGGCTCCGATCAAAATCGTGGTGGCGGCGACCAAAAAACTGACCGGACCATAAAGGCTCCGCCGGAACTGCAAAGCTCCCATAGCCAAGAGAACGGTCAGAAAAAAACTTGCCATAAACATTCCTCCCGTAGAACCCGCGGGAACCACAAGCGGAAGCAAAAAATAACTTAACGGCAGGGCTAGAACCCCCAAGAGTGCTCCGGAAATGAGCGAAATTACATAATTTTTTTTAGGTTTTCCGATCAACATATAAAAAAAGGCAAAAAGGAAAACGGCCATCGCAAAAACAATGTAAGATATTATCATAAGAGGTTGTAAAGTATCATTCGTAATGCTTCTAAGACTAAAGTTAGTTAAAAAATCCAGTCGATTGTTTCCTTGATATGAGCGAGTAACTATTTTTCTGCCAAGAAAATGGGATGGTGGTTTTATCGAGAAGTGCTCGAGTACGGTCGGGGCCAGATCGACATTGGTAATAAGCCCTAGCCGCCTAGTCGTAGCCGAAGTGGCCAAGCCACCCTTGAATTCTTTACCCCAAAGAATAACCGGCGTCAAAACATCCTTCTGTCGCAAAGCTTTAGGTGGAGAAGGGGCTACCATGACTACCAATATATTCTCCTTATCCAAGGCGGGAATGATTTCCGCCAAAAATTTGTCAACTCTTCTTAAGGCCTGCCCCTTGTACTTATTGTGAAGGTTT
>DATBWY010000165.1:0-3312 GCA_036514555.1 Candidatus Subteraquimicrobiales bacterium | reverse complement strand
TCGATCAAGAATAAACTGATCGATTTATGAGAGGAGGAAAAATTGAGCGAAAGAAATTTCCATTTTACTTCAGAGTCGGTCACTGAAGGGCACCCCGATAAGATTTGCGATCAGATCTCTGACGCCGTTTTGGATGACGTTCTCCGACAAGATCCGAGAGGGAGGGTTGCCTGCGAGACTTTCATCACCAGAGGTTTGCTGATTGTGGGGGGAGAGGTTACTACCGGTGGCTGGGTTGATCTTCAGCAGTTGGTGCACGATCTGATGGATCGGATTGGCTATACGGACCCGATCTATGGATTCGATGTCAAGAGCTGCGCTGTCTTAAACGCGATCGGGCGACAGTCGGCCGATATCGCTCAGGGCGTTGATACCGGTGGCGCCGGAGATCAGGGCGCGATGTTTGGTTACGCTTGCAAAGAGACGCCTGAACTTATGCCTCTGCCGATCATGCTTGCTCACAAACTAACCCGGAGACTAACGGAAGTTAGGAAGAAAAACATCATTAACCACTTAGGTCCTGACGGAAAATCACAAGTGACCATAGAATATCAAAATGGGAAACCAATATTTGTTGATCGGGTTGTCATTGCGGTTCAACACACTGAGGCCGTGGTTGACAAGGATGGTTTAAGGATGACCGAAGAAGCCAAAGAGGAGATAAAAGAGAAAGTCATCATTCCTACCCTAGGCGAATTTTATGACCCCGCCAAAACCCAGTGTCTTATTAATGAGACCGGAAAATTTGTCATTGGCGGTCCTGAATCGGACACCGGGATGACCGGAAGAAAAATTATCGTTGATACGTATGGTGGGATGGCGCCTCACGGCGGGGGAGCTTTCTCTGGCAAAGATCCCACTAAAGTTGACCGCTCAGCTTCTTACATGGCGAGATACATCGCCAAGCACCTTGTAGCTTCGGACCTTGCTGACAAATGCACGGTTCAGCTGGCGTATGCCATCGGCAAAGCCGATCCGGTTTGTGTAAACGTGAACACCCACGGAACCGGGAAAGTGCCTGCCGATAAATTCGAGCAGATCGTGCGGAACAACTTCGAGCTAACGCCCCATGGGATGATTGAGATGCTTGACTTAAGAAAACCGATCTACCAGAGAACCGCATCTTATGGGCATTTTGGACGCGAGGAGTTCCCCTGGGAAAAAAAGGACAAACTAAAAGATCTCACTCTCAAGCCCCAGTCCACTGGAACTCAATGGATTCAACCCTAGTTTGCGTTTATAGTTCGTAGTTCAGAGTCTATTGGTTCACGATTCATAGTAAAATTTTCGAGTTCGGATAAGTAGTTCCGAAAAACGGGTTCCGAATTACGGGGTTTCAGTTCGAGAGTTCACGTTTAAGATAAACTGTAGTTGCTCAATTTATTGAGCTAAGTGCTCGGATTCCGAATCCCGGATCCATCTTGTTTCGCTAGCATACCTAAGCTAAAAGCCGAATGTCGAATCCCGGGCGAATTTTCAGGAGGGGATAATTTGAAACGGATTTGGATTGCTCTCGCGGCAATCATTTTAATTTTGCTTATTTTTGGGGGCGTTTTTGTCTCTTACTACAACTCTTTTGTCACTAAGGATCAGGCCGTTGAATCTCAATGGGCCCAGGTTGAAACCCAGTATCAAAGACGCTTCGATCTCATACCGAACTTGGTAGCGGCCACAAAAGGGATCTTTAAGCAGGAAAAAGAGGTCTTTGGAAAGTTAGCCGAGGCCCGCACCAGATACGCGGGCGCTGGCGGAAAAAACGTTGACGAACAGGTGAAAGCGGCCAATCAGCTTGAAAGCGCTTTAGCCAGACTGCTGGTAATCCTCGAGAACTATCCCAACCTTCGCTCCAGCGAATCAGTCCAACAACTGATGGTCCAACTCGAAGGGACCGAGAACCGGATCTCAGTTGAGCGCCGTCGCTATAACGAAAAAGTCCGAGATTTTAATACGTCCGTAAAAAGGTTTCCAGGCCGTCTCTTTGCCGGGATTTTCGGCTTTTCCGAAAGAGCTTTCTTTAAATCGGTATCCGGAGCGGGGGAGGCTCCAGAGGTCGAGTTTTAATGATTTTAGTCCGCTGTATTTGGAAACCATTTCTTAAGCTCGCAATTCTTTCTTTTTTCATCGCCCTTTTTTGTCTTATCTCCACCCAGTTCTCGCTGGCAGATCTAAAGCTGCCTAAACCTCAAGGTTTCGTAAATGACTCTGCGGATATGCTTTCTTCTCAGACAGAAAGCGAGCTTGAACGCAAGCTTCAAGATTACGAAAAACAGACCACTAAGGAGATTGCCGTCGTCACGGTGGAAAATCTTCAGGGCACGACGGTTGAGGACTTTGCGGTTAGGCTTTTTGAAAAATGGAAAATTGGCAAGAAAGATAAGGACAACGGGATTCTTCTCTTAATAGCAAAATCTGAAAGAGAGATGCGCATCGAGGTAGGTTACGGACTTGAGCCTATTTTAACAGACGGCGAAGCCTACGGAATCATCGTCAATAATTTGCGGCCCAAGTTTCAACAAAGTGACTTTGATGGCGGGGTCGAGGAGGGAGTCGGGCAAATCATAAAAGGTATTTCCGGCGAGGAACTTCCTGAAGCATCTCCCGGCGAAGAAAGTGATGGCGGCCGTTCCAACGATGGCCCCTCTTGGGGCTGGACTACCTTGTTTATTCTTTTCTGGGTCTCTATCATCGGTTCCTGGGTGACATCGATCCTAGCCAGATCACGCAGTTGGTGGGCGGGGGGTGCCCTGGGGGCCGTTGCCGGTCTCATATCAATAATTATTTTGGGATTTTTTGCCGGGCTGTTTTTACTGTTTGTTTTGGCCGCGGCAGGACTTATTTTCGACTATTTTGTATCCAAGAATTTTCGAACCCACAAACGTTCCGGGAAAAAACCATCTTGGTGGGCTGGTGGATGGTGGGGTCCTGGTACCACTCGGGGAGGCTTTGGGGGTTCATCTGGCGGATTCGGGGGTTTCGGCGGTGGTTCTTCCGGCGGCGGCGGCGCCTCCGGCGGCTGGTAACCAAGATTGAAGAATTCAGACTATTCTTGAGAGAAAAAACTCCATTTTGATAGGATTATTGCACTTACTTTAAGTAATATCGTAATGCATAAAGTAATAAAAAATGATAAATAAAACAGTTTAACTGGGTATTCTCCACTTGACCGAATGGCGGAAATTTGGTATGATTTTATTCAGTTTCGGTCTACGGTGGGTGTCCGGTTCGATCCCGGCTCCCACACTGGACTTCTCAATAACCCCTGGCGGCTCTTCTAAACACGCGTTTTAAGCCCCTAATTTTTTGTTTTTGCAT
>DATBWY010000164.1:0-3217 GCA_036514555.1 Candidatus Subteraquimicrobiales bacterium | reverse complement strand
AGCCCGTCAGAATGCGGGCGGTGCGGGGTTTCGCTCCACGGAACCCGGTATAGTTCAAGTAGCCACGGCTGCGTGCCGTAACGCACTTCAGCGTGCAGGCACGGCTGTAAAGCTGCGGAGCTTCACTTACAGACTTTGGTTAAGCTCGGAAAGGATCGGTATGGATCAAGAGTCCTTTAAAAAAACTATCGATTTTGCCATCCAAAAGGAGGAAGAAGCAGCGGCGTTCTATGAGTTCGCGGGGCGAAAAACGGAAAATTCTGCTTCCAAGAAAATGTTTGAGGAACTTAAAACAGAGGAAGAGAAACACAAGAAGTTGCTCGAAGGTTTGAATATTGGCCACGTTCCGCTGCTGAGGATCAAAACAATCCCGGACCTCAAAATCGGGAACTATCTGGTCGATATCGAACTTACTCCAGATGCGAATTACCAACAAATTCTAGTAATCGCTATTAAGAGGGAAGAGAAGGCCCAAAAGCTTTACCATGATTTGGCCGCCGAGTGTGATGATGACGAACTTATGAAGTTATTCCAATTTTTAGCCCAACAAGAGTCAAAACACAAATTGAGACTGGAAACCGAATACGATGAGTATGTCTTGGTTGAAGGTTAATCCCCAGTTGGTTAGGGATTGATCTCCCTGATTTCCTTGAATTCTCTCTGTTTATGCTTCGAGTGACCCTGCCGTCGCGGGAAGTCAAGAAGTCCTTAGCTCTGAATATTTAACTTGGTGAGAGGGATGGTAGATGCTAAAGGTGCGGGTGGGGTTGGCCCAAATCAACTCCACCGTAGGGGACTTAAGAAAAAACGCTAAAAAAATCCGGGAGTATATTGAAAAAGCCAAGGAATATGAAGTTGATGTTGTTTCCTTCCCGGAACTCGCTCTCACAGGTTATCCCCCCGAAGATCTTCTCATGAAGCCTCATTTTATTGAGGACAACCGCCGCTTCTTAGATCAAATTATAAAATCGGCCAAAGACATCATTGTCGTAGTGGGATTTATTGACAATCAAAATAAGAAAATTTACAACGCCGCCGCGGTACTTCACAACCAAAGCATAGCCGACATTTATCACAAAATTTGTCTCCCAAACTATGGAGTATTCGACGAAAAACGATATTTTGTAGCTGGGGATACGCACACTCTTTTTGAGATCGGAGGAGTTATCTTCGGTATTAATGTGTGTGAGGACATTTGGGAGGAAAGTCCTGTAAAAACTCTGACCGAAAAAGGCGCTCAGGTCATATTGAATATTAACTCTTCGCCTTTCCACGCCGAAAAGTGGCGAGAAAGAGAAGATCTTCTAAAGAAAAGAGCGCGCCAAAATTCGGTGATCATTGCCTATAATAATATGGTTGGAGGTCAAGACGAGCTCGTTTTTGACGGTTCGGGAATGATTGTGGACGCATCGGGAAAGGTTATTTGTCGGGGGGCTCAATTTACGGAAGATTTGGTCGTTGCTGACCTGACCCTAAAGAAAAGGGGAGAATGGAAAACCAAAAGCCCCCTTGTATTGAAATCTTCACCGCTTCCGGAAAAGAAAGTTAGTGTTTCTAAGTGTTATCTCAAAACACTACCTCTTTTAGACGAAATATATCAGGCTTTAATTTTAGGCACTAAAGATTATGTTAAGAAAAATGGTTTTGAGAAAGTTATCATTGGTTTCTCCGGGGGAATAGACTCCTCCTTAACCGCGGCTATCGCCGTGGATGCTTTGGGCCCTCAAAATGTGATTGGCGTCTGCATGCCGTCGTCTTATACCTCTGAGGCAAGCCTAATCAATGCCCAAAATATGGCCCAGATACTCGGGGTTAAGCTGGTTAACATCCCAATCACCAAAACCTTTGGAGTTTATAAGGAGATGCTAAAGGATCAATTCCGGGAGCTAAAAGAGGACGCAGCCGAAGAAAACCTGCAAGCCCGAATCAGAGGAAACATTCTGATGGCTCTTTCGAACAAGTTCGGATATCTCGTTTTAACAACCGGCAACAAGAGCGAGCTAAGCGTGGGCTATACCACGCTCTACGGTGATCTGGCTGGGGGATTTGCCGTAATAAAAGACGTTCTTAAAACCTTGGTGTACAAACTGGCAAAATATCGCAATTCACTCGGCAGAGTAATACCGGAGGCCGTTTTTAGCAAAGAACCGTCAGCGGAATTAAGACCGAACCAGAAAGATTCTGATTCGCTGCCTCTTTACGAAATTTTGGATCCCATTTTAGAGGCCTATGTGGAACAGGACAAGAGTTTTAAAGAGATTGTTAACTTAGGTTTTCCAAAGGGACTGGTAAAGAAGGTGCTTTCAATGGTCGATAAAAACGAGTATAAGCGGCGCCAGGCCCCACCAGGAATTAAAATTACACCTAAGGCTTTTGGCAAGGATCGAAGGATGCCGATCACCAATCGTTACCAGAGCTATTGATCAGTTCTTTAAGTTTCGATTGAGGATAAAAAGCCGATTTCGGTAGATATTGTGGCTATTAAACACTCTTAGAGGTTAAAAATGATTTCTGCGCTTAGATTTTCCCAAGAAACAAAAGAGGACCCCGAGGGTCAATTAAAAAGCCCCAAGTGACTCGACTATTACCTTGTGGCCAAGGTTTTGTCAAAGCCTCTTGGGGCAGGTTTAAGTTTATCAAAGCCGGAACGTTTGTCAAGCAAAAATTAGAATTTTTTACAAAAACTGAGTTTTTTTGAAATTCTCTAAGTTTGATAAACCCTGTTAAAGAGGGTAAAATTGAATCAGAAGGTAAAAGTTAGGGTAAATTGGAGGAATAATTGTCTGGCTGGTTTATTTTTTTCCTAGCTTACGTTGTTTTTTTGGTAGTTGGCTTTAGTTTAGCTTTTCTCTACCGAAGACACCTGGAAGTGAAAGAAAGGAAATTTTTCGAAGAATTACTGAAAATCAGGGCTCATATTTATACCCAGATAAACGCGCTTATTCAAACGTACAGTGAGCTCCTGAGAATATCGAAAAAGAAAGAGAAATCTTATTTGGCTGACAAAGACTCTTTGGACTTGGGGGAAGCAGCTATTTTGGCTCGCGACGTTCAGAGTAATTTAGCCATTATCAAGTCTGAGCTCAATGATCTGCGGGTTTTTGAGGATTTAGCCCTCGCCAAGGAAGGAATGCTAAAAATCATCGCGGGATTAAATGAGCATATTTTGGCCCTTTTGCCGGCTGAAAATTTGGAAAAACTGGCGGAGGTCCTCGAG
>DATBWY010000163.1:0-3963 GCA_036514555.1 Candidatus Subteraquimicrobiales bacterium | reverse complement strand
CAACTTTACCTTCACCGCTTCGATACCAGATGGCACTGACGCATCCGTGAGAAAGTACCATGCCGATACCAAAAAGAAAGCCGCCGACAACGGCCGCCAACCAAAAAAAGGTAGGAGCTGCGAGCTTAAGAAGGCCTGCCTCGGCCAAAATATTTACTAAAAATAGTTGCGTTAGTAAGGCCAAGAAATAGGCCCGAATAAGGGCGAAGTTCTTGCCAAAAAAAGCGTCTCTGAAGGCACAATTTAGGCAAAAGCGCCCTCGTTGCAGGATATACCCAAAAGCAAGCCCAACCAGTAGCCCTGAAATTATCATTTTACTCATTTACGTTCCGGTTAAATTTTTTTACAAATTTTCTCCGCTGAACCTATGTTACTTTTTAAAAACTCCCGCAACCTGAAAAATTATTCCTCTCCTTAATAACAACCTGTGCAAATTATATTATAGCTAATATTTTAAGTTGAAGATTCAAATACCTGATTAGAGGCTCAAGACTTTGGGATGATGAGCTTATGTGTTGCGCACTTGCCTTACGGAAACTACGTGGGGCCTACTTGCTTGGCAACCGTGTTAGCTTTTGATCAAAGTTTTTGGAGCAAAACGCTTCAAAAACTGCTGTTCGGTTGCTCTCTAGTCTGTGGGTAGAATTTAAGAGTAGTGGAAAATGTTTAAAAGTAAGCGGAAACCCTTAGCTCAGGTCTTTGATGATTTTTGCAATCTCAGCTAAAATCAGGCGGGCTTTCTTCAAATAAACAAGAGTTTGCCGGAGATAAGCGTGGGTTTGCGCAAAGGACCGGCTGTTTCGATCAGCGCTTTTTGCTTCTTGAAACGCTTGCTTGGCTTTTTCATAGTGTTCTTTGGCCTTCTCTAGCTGCTGGTCAAAATTTTCTAGCTTTTCCTCGAGGCGGGAAACATCTTTTCCGTCTGCCTTAAGTTCCTCGAGTTTTTTATGGAGATGTTCTGAAATCGCTTCGGCTTTAGCAATTAGGTAGCTGATGCGGGCATTAATGGCCTCTCCGATCAGTCTTTTTATTTTGAACCGAATTCTTAACCATTCTTTTTTTACTTCTCTAACAATCTTTAAAAGCTCTTCTCTGCTTGAGGCTTCGGATATTTGAGCTTTTTTCTGCTCGAGAGCACTTATTTCCGAATCTATCTCCGAAATCAGCTCTGTTTTCCTTGTATCATCAATTCTCTCCATCGATTGAATTCGGGTCTTTGCTCTCATTAAAAAGTTAAGAGCGTGATCGAGAATGCGTAAGGCACGGTTCTTGTCATTTTCTAGGGCGAGAGTTTTGGCTTCGGTTTCCTCATCTAAACTTTGGTCTTTATCTTTTTTCTCCTTCAGCTTAATTCGCTCTTGAATCTCCTGATCGCGTTTCCTCGCTCTTAAATAGTCGTCCTTAAGACGTCCTGGTGCTTCCTGACCTTCCCCTGGAGAGCTTGGCTCCTCAGTATCTGAATTCTGCGCCCAAACGATGGAAGGTCCAAGTAAACTCAAAATAACAATTACTACAATTACCAACCGGGTCATGTTTTCAAGTCTCCGGTCTATGCTTGATTTATTGAATCCGCTCACCGTGCCATCCTTTCACACTTTTTGCTATTCCGAAAGTCTATCTAGGTCTTCGTCTAGCTCATCGCTAGACAACTCTTCTTCTAGGGAATTTAACTCCTGATAATCGAGGTTAACTTTATCTAAGTCTCCCTCTAACTCATCGTCTAACGCCCCGCCTTCTTCAATTGCCTTTTCCACCTCTTTCGCGGCTTGCCCTTGGTCCTCTTTTTGGACCTTTGGCTGGCCACTTGGCTTCGTATCAGCTTTTTTAGAAGCACTACAACCACTCAAAATCATAGAAGCGAACAAAAAAATTACGATAATAATGAGAAAAAAACAGGTGTTTTGTACCGTAAACTTTTTGTCATTTTTAAAACTCATCAGGCGCTCCTTATCTTGCCTCTAAACTAGCCTAGTATATTATCGGCACGAGCGTTTTCCTTGTTTATGATATTTGGTAAAAATACGGTGTTTGCGAGCCACAAAGCAAGCTCACTTCGAAGTCAAAAGAGAATTAGGTGAGATTCAAAAAAATCTGCTAAAATTGTGAAAAACACTTTAATCTGGGATGAAAAGTTGGGACTTCAGGCGCAAGGTGTTTTTCGGGGGCATTTACGGAGCGCGAGGAACCCGCGCGTAAGGAAGCGAAACAACAAATTTAAAGAGAGCTTTTATGTTTGCTTTTGGCCGATTTGTAGTTAAGTTTCGTTGGTTAATCATTATTGCTTGGCTTGCTATTTTAGCGTTTGGAACGCAGTTTGCTCCAAAACTAGCCAAAGAACTATCTACTGGCGGATTTGAAGTCCCGGAGGTTGAATCCACCGAGGCTCGTAATCTTTTGGAAACCGAATTTGAGAACACCGGCGAAGCCAGCCTAACCATCCTCTATCACAGCAAGACTCTCAAAGTCACCGATCCCGACTTCCAAAGAGCGGTTGCCTCCTCGGCCGCAAAGATCGTAAGAGATGAAAAAGTTGCCAAAGTCTTAACCTTTTATAACACGGGCAATCCCAAATTTATAAGTAAAGACAAGGACACCACGTACGCCGTGGTGATCCTTAAGGGGAAGCTGGACGAGGCCACAAAGTTTGCCCCGCGGATTGTAAAGAAAGCTAAAGACATAGACGTCTCCCTGGTAAAAATCTTTGCAACTGGTGCCCCTGTCATCTGGAGTGATTTTTCTAAGATAAGTCAGAAGGATTTGGCCCAAGCCGAAAAATTGGGTCTGCCGATCGCGGCAATTGTTTTAACTTTGGCCTTTTCCTCTGTGGTTGCCGCCGGAATGCCTATCATCCTAGCATTAATCGGTTTGATTGTTGGTTTTAGCGTTTTATATTTCATCGCTCAAGAGATCCAGCTTAATATCTATGTCCAGAACGCAGCCGCCATGATTGGGCTGGGTCTGGGGATCGATTACTCTTTATTTATAGTCACCAGATTTCGGGAGGAACTACAAAATAACAGCTCCAGCCGAGAGGCAACAATAAAAACCCTCGGTACTGCCGGAAAAGCTGTTCTTTTCTCGGGATTGAGCGTTATCGTGGCCATTTCGGGCCTGTGGCTAGTAAAAATGGAGGTCTTTCACTCCTTGGCCATCGGAATCGCCGTAGTGGCCGGTGTGACCGTTTTGGCGGCCCTAACCCTTCTTCCAGCTATCTTGAGTCTATTAGGCAAGCGAATTGATTCACTCAAGTTACGCGTACCCGGATTTAGTCGTAGCGAACCGGGCAAATGGTGGCACGGATGGGCAATGGCGATAATGAAGCGGCCAATTATCTTCTTTATTCTGGCCCTTCTTGTTCTTTTAGCGTTTGCCTTGCCCGCTCTTAACATAAGATTAGGCCAATCCGGAATAGAAGTAGTTCCAAACGAGGCTCCTTCGAGACAGGGGTTTGAGTTGCTTAAAAATGAGTTTGGCCCCGGCGAACTGGCAACAATCCCTATTGTGATTCGGAAGAAGGATATTTTAGAACCAGCTTCTCTTAAGAATTTGGCCGCCCTCTCGGAAAAATTAGAAAAAGAGGAGGAGGTTAAAGCAGGTGGTGTTGACAGTCTTTTTACCGTGCTTACAACGGGAGTAAAATTTATGTCGGTGCCGGAGGGGATGGATCCGTTCCAGCTCTACTCTTCGCTGGCCAAAGATCCTCTTTATCAGCCAAACATTGCGTCCTTTGTAAATGTTGATCGTTCCGGTGATGTCAGTGTTATCAGAGTAACCCCTAAAAAACAGGCCCAGCACCAAGACACACAGAGGCTGGTTAGAAAAATAAGAGACAAAATTATTCCTTCGGTAGACGGCCTCTCCTCAAGGAATGTGTTTGTGGGAGGAGCTACCGCCGAAAACATCGATTTTAACTCGGAAATCGCCAAGAGCTTCCCTTTGGTCCTTGGCTTCGTTTTTCTCCTT
>DATBWY010000162.1:0-4899 GCA_036514555.1 Candidatus Subteraquimicrobiales bacterium | reverse complement strand
CCATTTTGTCGGGGCCCTTTATCAGATTTTCATCGTCGAGGTACTGCTGGTTGGGGTGGCTGTTAATCTGGGAATTTTTCTTTCCACCTTCGCCAAGAGTGAGTTTCAAGCGGTTCAGTTCATTCCTTTAGTCTTAATTCCCCAAATTTTGTTGTCCGGAATATTTTGGCCGGTTGAGGCGATGCCAAGATTTCTTCAGGTACTTAGCGCTTTATTTCCACTGACCTATGCCAACGTCGCTCTTCGAGCGCTTATGATAAAGGGGTTAAGCTTAACCGAGATTGCCCCGGAAATCGCTACTCTTTTCAGCTTTGGGTTGCTTGCTCTTTTTTTAAGTATTCTCACCTTAAGACGGGAAGTCGCCTAGTGAACCCTAACCCCGCCCCTTTTAGTGATGCCGGCGGGGCCAAGTTGCGCTTAGAAGAAAACAGGTGAATCGTGTATGTCGTAGGGATTGACGAAAATGGTTTTGGGCCCATTGTAGGGCCATTGGTCGTAACGGCGGCCGTGTTTGAGCTAAAAGAGCCGTACACCCAAAGTTACCTCTGGGACCGCCTGCGCGCCGTAATTTCCAAAACTACCCAAGAGTTCCCCGAGAAAATCACTGTTTACAATAGCAAAGAGGTTTTTAAATCCAAACTCCCCAAAAGTTATAAGGTTCTTGAGTCAACCGTTTTAAACTTTTTTGAGCTCTTGTCTGATCGCAAGGCCAAAGAGTTTAGGGAGTTCATAGGGGAAGTTTCTTTGGGTGCTTGCGAGTGTGTTGAAGATGCGGCTGAAGACGCGGCTTTCGAGCTTTGCCATAACATAAATCTTTCGCTACCACTCTGGACCGATAACAAGGCTATTTCCCATCAAAAGCGACTTAAAGAAGAATTGGCTAAGGCTGAGATCAAAGCGCTCAAAGTAAAGAGTTTAATTGTCTGCCCCGGCCAATTCAACAGCTATCTTAACCGCACTGACTCAAAGTTTCATCTTAACTGGCTCCAGTTTGGGAAGCTTATCCGATGGGTTATAGAGACGGTTTTAAAGACCAGCGGGACTCAATCTCAGGACATAGCTTTTCCTTGCGGCAAGATTGGCGGCCAGAAAAATTATCTTTCTTATCTCAAGCATGGCTTTTTTAAGAACTTCGACATTAAACGACTCGTTGAAAAAAAGGAGATTTCCACGTATCATCTTTCTTCGGACGTTTTAGATTTTAATCTATCCTTTATCGAGAGTGGGGACATTTATCACTTTCCCATTGCACTGGCCTCTTTGTTTGGGAAATATATTCGGGAAGTTTTTATGCACCACCAAAACCAAGTTTTTAAGGGGTGGGATTCTTCAGTAAAACCGGCTAGTGGCTATCGAAATTCTTCAACGAAGATTTTTATTAAAGATACTGAGGATTTGCGAAAGCGAATGGGTCTCCCAGACCGGTGTTTCTTGCGCCAAAAATAGCCAAAATCGAGAAGAAAAGCTAGAATGGGACGTGAAATGGAAAAGTTAAGAAAAATTTACGAAGGAAAAGCAAAGATAATTTTTGAAACCGACCGACCCGGTCTGGTTATACAGCATTTCAAGGAGGAGGCCACTGCCTTTGATGGCAAGAAAAAAGCGGAAATTGAGGGCAAAGGAGTGGCTAACACTCAGATATCAGCGGTTCTTTTCAAACTCCTCGAAGAAAAGGGGATAAAGACCCATTTTAGAGCCCTCATTTCTCCGAACGAGCTGGCCACTATCCATCTGAAGATGATTCCGGTGGAGGTTGTGGTGAGAAACGTCGCCGCCGGAAGCCTCGCTAAGAGGTTAGGTTACGCTGAAGGCAGGACTCTAAAAAGACCGTTGGTCGAGTTTTATTTCAAAAATGACGAGTTAGGCGACCCCATTATAAACGAGGATCATATCGCGGAGCTCAAATTAGCGACACCGGCGCAGCTTAAGGAGATGAGAGAAACGGCCTTAAAAGTTAATCAAGTTTTAAGAGAATTTTTCGGGGGACGCGGCTTGGAACTGGTCGACTTTAAGCTGGAATTTGGTGTGGCAAGTAGGGGTGAAATTATATTGGGCGATGAGATCTCGCCGGACACCTGCCGGTTTTGGGACAAGGAAAGTAGAAAAAAATTGGATAAGGACCGGTTCCGGCACGATTTAGGAGAGGTCGAAGAGGCGTATCAAGAAGTCTTAAAGAGAGTAAGAAGTTAAGGAAGCAAATCCAAAATCTAAAATCCTAAGCACTAAACAATATCAAATGTTCAAAGCCCAAATAACCGAAAAGTTTTGGATTTGGAAAATTGGATTTTAAATTTGTTTAGGATTTAGAGCTTCGAGTTTAGAATTTAAAAGTTGTTTTCAATTTCAAGGGACAAAATGGTTAAGGTTAAGGTTTATGTTACTCTGAAAGAGGGAGTTTTGGATCCCAAAGGGGTTACCATTACCCAATCTTTGCAGGCCTTGGGTTATAAGAACGTAAAAGGGGCCAAAGTGGGAAAGATTATCGAGCTTGATTTGAACTCCTCCGATAAGACCGCAAAAGGAGTAGAGACTCAAATAAAAGAGATGAGTGAGCGCTTGCTTGCGAACCCCGTTATTGAGGACTTCGACTTCAAGGTGGAAGAGTGAAATTTGGGGTGGTGGTTTTTCCGGGTTCCAACTGCGAGCAGGACTGTTACCATGCAATCAAAGTACTGGGAGCAGACGTCTCTTACATCTGGCACCGGAGCGAAGACATTGATGGTTTTGACTGCGTCATTCTTCCCGGCGGTTTTTCCTACGGTGACTATCTAAGAACCGGCGCCATTGCCCGTTTTTCTCCAGTGATGCGGGCGGTAAAAAAATTTGCCGCCGGCGGCGGGTTGGTTTTAGGAATTTGCAACGGTTTTCAGGTTCTTCTAGAAGCGGGTCTTCTTCCGGGGGCGATGCTTCCCAACACTTCCCTTAAGTTTATCTGCCGCCAAGTTAACCTAAGAGTCGAAAATGATCAGACTCCGTTTACGTCGCTTACAAGAAAAGGTCAGGTTCTTGCGATGCCCATCGCTCATTACGAGGGAAACTACTTTGCCGATGAGGAGACCTTAAAAGCGTTGGAACAAAACAATCAAGTAGTTCTAAAATATTCCACGCCAAGCGGGGAAATTACGTCCGCGGGCAACCCCAACGGTTCGCTTAAAAATATCGCCGGCATCGTAAGCAAGGACGGAAACATTTTTGGGCTGATGCCTCACCCGGAACGGGCGGTGGAATCGATACTCGGCTCGACCGATGGCCAGATAATTTTTAGATCCCTTATGGAAAGCTTAGTCAAGAGCTAGGGATTGAACGGAGCTTTTAGTGGCTGAAACCAAAATGACCGAAACCTATAAAGGCTTAGGCTTAACCGAAGAAGAGTATCGTCAGATCGTGGAGGTCTTAGGAAGAGAACCGAACTTCACGGAACTTTCGATGTACGCCGTGATGTGGTCGGAACATTGTAGCTACAAAAGTTCAAAAGCGGTTCTTAAGACCCTTCCGACCGAAGGTCCGCAGGTTCTCCAGGGACCAGGCGAAAACGCCGGCCTCATCGATATCGGCGATAATCTTGCGGTGGCTTTGAAAATCGAGAGCCACAATCATCCCTCGGCCATTGAGCCTTTTCAAGGGGCGGCCACCGGGGTTGGGGGAATAATCCGGGACATCTTTACCATGGGAGCTCGTCCGATTGCTCTCCTTGATCCTTTAAGGTTCGGCTCCTTAAGTGACCCCAAGGTCAAGTACCTTTTTGATGAGGTAGTGGCTGGTATCGCCAACTACGGAAACAGCCTTGGAGTTCCAACGGTCGGCGGAGACATCTACTTTGAAGACGCCTACTCTCAAAATCCTTTGGTAAACGTGATGGCGGTAGGAATTTTGCCAAAAGATAAGATTATTAAGGGATGGGCTCCGGTCGAAAGCGACCCGGTCATTTTGATTGGCTCGAAGACCGGCCGGGACGGTATCCACGGGGTCACCTTTGCCTCCGAGGAACTCAGCGAAAAATCGGTTGAAAGAAGGCCCTCCGTTCAAATAGGCGATCCGTTCGCCGAAAAACTCCTGATCGAGGCTTGCCTGGAACTCAACGAAAAAAAGCTTTTGCGGGGCCTACAAGATCTCGGTGGGGGCGGTCTTACCTGCGCCACTTCGGAGACGGCCAGTCGGGGACAGTCAGGTATGGATATTGAGGCATCCAGGATTCCCCGCCGCGAAGAGCGAATGCAGGTTTTTGAGGTCATGCTTTCGGAGTCGCAAGAGAGGATGCTGGCGATTATTCCTCCCCAAAGCAAGGAGGAGGTTTTTGAGATCTGCGCCAAGTGGGACCTTTCCGCTACTGAGGTAGGAAAAGTGACTAAAACCGGAGAGCTAAGAGTATTTGAAGAGGGCCGTCTGGCAGCCGAGGTGCCCACCAAATCCCTCACCGAAGGACCCATTTTAAGCCGGGTTGCTAAAAAACCGGCCTACCTGGAAAGAGTTAAGAGTTTTGACTTTTCCAACCTCGAAGAACCGGCCGATTTTAATGAGGTCTTTTTAAGACTTTTGCAATCACCCAACATTTGCAGTCGCCGCCCCATTTACGAACAGTACGATCACCAGGTTCAAACGAACACAGTGATTTTACCGGGAGCCGACGGTGCCGTCCTTCGCCTAAAGGGCAAAGACACCGGTTTGGCCATAACCGCTGATGGAAACGGTCGTTACTGTTATTTGGATCCATTTTTGGGGGCCCAGATCGCGGTGGCCGAGGCCGCTCGAAATCTGGTTTGCGTCGGAGCAAAGCCGCTAGGCTTGACGAATTGCCTCAATTTTGGGAGTCCCGAGAACCCCGAGGTTTTTTGGCAGTTTAAAGAGGCTGTAAGAGGCATAAGTGAAGCCGCGAGGGCTCTTGAGACCCCGGTTGTCAGC
>DATBWY010000161.1:0-2684 GCA_036514555.1 Candidatus Subteraquimicrobiales bacterium | reverse complement strand
TGAAAACATAGCCGAAGAGACAATCAGTCCCGGGGCAATAAACTGAATGTAAGGCGCTCCTTCAATCTTTCCCAAAAAGGCCCCCAGTCCAAAACCCATCGCCACCAAGAAAAGCAAAGGGTCGCCAAGGCTGCCGATGAGGCTCACTAGATAAAATTTTCGGTAAGTGTCAAAATTGCGGCGCCAGACCTTTAAAGCCTTGGCAGTAACCCTTGGTAGCGCGATGGCTCTCGTCATTTGGTAATCGCTCTCCCGGTAAGTTTTAAAAAAACATCCTCGAGCGAGGCGGGACGGTGAAGGATATGATCAAAACCAATTTGTAGGAGAGAACCGATAATCGCTTGACCATTCTCGCAGTAGATATAAAGGGTACTTCCGGATTTCTCCCAGGTGAAGCGATATTTTTCGAGATGTTTCAGGGCTTCGGTTTCGCTTTTTCCATTGAGTTTTATTTCTACCACTTCTTTACCCACCTCTTCCCGGATTAGGCTCCTAGGTTTATCGATCTTTAAAATTTTGCCCTTGTCCATAACGGCGACCCGGTCACAAAGCTCGGCCGCCTCCTCCATATAGTGCGTGGTCAGGATTTGGGTTACTCCTTGTTTTTTCAGCTGGCTCAATTTTTCCCAAATAAGATGGCGGACCTGCGGATCCAACCCAATAGTAGGTTCATCAAGAATCAAGAGTTTAGGTTCGTTAATCAAGGCCCTTACAATGAGAAGCCGTCGCTTCATGCCGGCCGACAGTTCATCGATTCGGTTTGCTTGTTTCTCCTCTAATTGAAGATATCTCAGGAGCGAATCAGCTCTTTTTCGGGCAGTTTGCTTTTTTAAGTCAAAATATCGCGCGTAAACAGTTAAATTCTCTAAGACGGTCAAATCGGGGTCAAAATTTTCCTCTTGGGGCACAACTCCCAGATCTGCCTTTATTCTTTTTTTATCCGTTTTAACATCCAGCCCCATCACTCTTAATTCACCTGCGGTTATCGGAAAAAAGCAGTGAACCATGCGCACCACTGTCGTTTTCCCGGCTCCATTCGGACCCAAGAGGCCAAAGCACTCTCCTTCCAGGACCGAAAAACTAAGCCCGTCAACGGCGACATAGTTCCCGTATTTTTTAGAAAGATTTTTGGCTTCAACTATTTTCTTTCTCAAACGAGCTCACTTTATGAACTTTATAGGTAGCATTAGCTGAAGGCGTGGTTCTATTAGGGCCCTCAGGCTAAATACCGAACTAAACTTGGATACGAGTTTTATAATATCAGATTCAAAGGGATGGTTTTACCCACAACGCGGGAAAACAAAGAGCGCCCGGATTTTAAGGGGCAAAGCGGCCCTTATGGCAATTTTTCCGGCGCGAGTGGGGTTTAGACAATTAAATTGTCTTTTGAGATCATGAATAATAGTGGGACACGAAAACCGAAAAGCTAATTTGACGTGGTGGTTTTGGTGTTTACCCGAAGAAAGGCTTCAACAACGTCCGGGTCGAACTGGCTCCCCGAACATTTCCTAATTTCCTTGACCGCCTCATCATAGCTTTTAGCGGGGCGGTAGGGCCGTTTTGAGACCATCGCGTTAAAGGAATCCGCAACGGCGATTATGCGAGCTCCCAGGGGAATTTCGCCTTCTCTTTTTCCGAGAGGATAACCAGTTCCATCCCAGCGTTCGTGGTGACTGTAGATTAAGGGAAGCACGTTTTTTAGAAATGACAGTGATTTTAAGATGTCAACTCCAATTATCGGGTGGAGGTTGATGATGTTTCTTTCTTTAGTATTGAGAGGGCCGGGTTTATTTAGGATGTAACCCTCGACTCCCAGTTTTCCAATGTCATGGAGGGTGCTGGCGGTACGGACTACTTTAATCTCCCATTCCGACAGGGCGAGCTCTTCGGCAATAGCCGCCGAGAAGTTAGTTACGGACCACGAGTGCCCAAAGGTGTAAGGGTCCTTAGCTTCAACCGCGGCGGCAAGGGCAGAAACCGTTCCAAGAACGGTATTTTGTAGGTCTTCAGACAATTTAGCATTCTCGACGGCCGTCGATACCTGGGCCGCAAAGGAGCTCGCAAGCTTGAGGTCTTCTTCGGTAAAGGCACTTTTGATTGACTTACGGTAAATGTTTAAGACCCCAATGACCTTATTTTTCATCTTTAACGGTGTGCTAAGGAGAGAGAAAACTCCGGCCCGGCGCAAGTCTTTTCTGAAGCTATTACCGTTATTTTCGGCAATGATAAGGGATTCATTTGTTGTCATGACCCGCTTGGCAACCTCGGTTCCGACCCTTTGATTAATTATTCTTAACTCTTGTGGTTCGAGGCCCCGCGCCGCTTTGATTCTAAGAGTTCGGGAATCTCCTCCAAGCAGCACAATGGAGCCCGACTCCGCCTTTGTCGCTCTCATGGCTTGATCGATGCTTTCGTCTAATAGTTTTTCCAGGTTAAGCGTTGAGGTAAGTGAGGTCATAACTTTGTTCAACGAATTAAGCTCGGCGACTTTCTGTTCTATCTCTTCGAATAGCCGGGCGTTTTCGAGAGCAATGGCCACGTTTTGAGCAAACACCTGGAGAGATGCTATGTTATCTTCCGTAATCGGTTTCTCGCCCTCAAAGTTATCGACTACGATGGCGCCCAGAATTTTGAAATCGGCGCAGTCAAGTACCTCGGCGATTTTATGGCTGGTTAAGGTTTTT
>DATBWY010000160.1:0-5420 GCA_036514555.1 Candidatus Subteraquimicrobiales bacterium | reverse complement strand
CTTTTCGATCTCCTTCTGGGCTCGCGGTTGAAGGTGGGGGTTCTCACCGACTCTTTTTAAGGCCTCGAAAAAGCTTACGTCGAAGTCCCGGGCGAACCTGTCCAACTTTTCTTCGGAGGTTTTGCCGATTCCCCGTTTGGGGCGGTTAAGAATCCTCTTCAAACTGACGCCGTCGTCGGGGTTTACGATCAGCCTCAAATAGCTCAAAACATCCTTAATCTCCTGGCGCTCATAGAACTTTACCCCTCCCACAATTTTGTAGGGGAGCCCGCTTCTCACGAAAACCTCTTCAAAAACTCGCGATTGAGCGTTGGTCCGGTAAAAAATGGCGAAATCTTTGTAAGTGCGCTCCTCCGCTCTTTTTAGGTTTTCAATTTCGGCCACAACGTAAGCCGCTTCGTCGTGCTCGCTTTGCCCCCGGTAGCAAACGAGCGGCGCTCCTCCAGAGTTAGCGGTCCACAAATTTTTAGGCTTCCGGCCCCGGTTGTTCACGATAACCTTATTGGCCGCCTCCAAGATATGCTCTGTTGAGCGGTAGTTTTGCTCAAGATTAACGATTTTGGCCTCGGGAAAATCCTCTTCAAACTCTAAAATGTTTCGGATGTCAGCTCCGCGAAACTTGTAGATTGATTGGTCGGGGTCGCCAACTACGCAAAGGTTACGGTGCTTCGAGGCAAGCAAGTTCACCAGTTCGTACTGGGCTTTATTAGTGTCTTGATACTCATCGACCAGGATGTATCGGAATTTATCCTGATAAGCCTCTAAAACACTGGGGAATAGCTTAAACAAACTCACGGTGTGAGTGATGAGGTCATCGAAGTCCAAGGCGTTACTTTTAAAGAGTCTTTCCTGATAAAGCTGGTATACGCTCCCTACTATTTCTTCCCGGTAGGTCTGGGCTTTTCGGGCGTAACTCGCGGCATCGATAAGCTCGCACTTGGCCCAGGAAATAGCCGACGCCATCGCCGGGGCGGGATTCCGCTTAATATCTAAATCTAAGTCGTTAACGCAGGAGGTTATGAGACGCTTTTGATCGGCATCATCGTAGATGACGAAGTTTCTCTTGAAACCCAAGCGCTCAACGTTACTTCTCAAAATCTTGACGCAGGTGGCGTGGAAAGTTCCCACCCACATTCCCCGGCCACCCGGACCAATGAGAGAAAAAATTCTTTGTTTCATCTCATCCGCCGCCTTATTGGTAAAGGTGATGGCCAAAATGTTCCGGGGATCGGTCTTTTTTTCCTCAATGAGATAGGCCACGCGGTGGGCTAAAATCCGGGTTTTCCCGCTACCGGCCCCTGCCAAGACAAGAATAGGTCCTTCAGAGTGGGTAACCGCTTCTTCCTGGACCGGGTTTAAGGATTCGAGTATCTTCACCACTTTGCTCCATGTGTGCGATATTCGTTACATTTATTTCGGGGTTCAAATCTGGTACAAATCTGGCTCAACTGGGTGAGAACACAATTCGATAGTTCTATCTATATAATTTTACCTGAAACTTGTGGGGTGACAAGAGAGATGAAAAATAAAGGGTAAATTAATCAACCCACCAGCGAATTAGCTGATGGGTCGATTTTTGTTCGATAATTTTTTCTTAGGGAGTATTGCCTGGAGGAGTAAGACCCAAGAATAACCCCAGTACTAAATCATCCACAATCTGATCCTGGGCTTCAACAGATACTTCTTGTCCAAGCGGCCGCATATCTTTAGCTGCCACAGATACTTCTGGACCGAGTTTATTAGTTGGTGGGGCACCTGCTGGATTTGCAAAAGCCGGTACTGTCATGGTTACTAATATAATACTTGTAAATGCTCCAATCAAAAATCTCTTCATCCTTTTCACCTCCTCTAATCCTCTAAGTAGGTTCTAAACCACCGAACCAGAGAATATTTAATGGTATTCGCTTAACCACCTTTTGTCAATCGTAGGCTAATCATAGCAGCAGTTCATGTCATCTGGATCTAACACTTCACAAATGACCAAAAAGTGGTCAAAATGGTTGGTATAAACTAAGATATGAGCGGCAAGACTTGAAAGAGAACTAGTGAGGCCTTAAGAAAGATGCTTCCCAAGAGATGAATTAAAAAACCGAAGGGAGGAGGTGAGACCATATGCCAACCTTCGTAACGTTAATTAAGTGGACCGACCAAGGCGTGCGTAATGTTAAAGACACCACAAAGCGCTACCGCCAAGCCCTGGCCCTGGTTGAGAAGATGGGTATCAAGGAGCGCAGTATCTTCTGGACAATAGGCCAGTACGACATCGTCTTTATTGTCGATGCTCCGGACCAGGAGACAGTCGCGGCCGCGATGTTAGCCGTCGCCTCCAAGGGTAACGTGCGGACGGAGATCCTTCCCGCCTACTCGGTGGACGAGGTGGAGGGCATCTTGAAGAAGATGCCCTGACTTAATTCGGCCGGAAACTATTTCCCATTGAGATCCTGTGTATGAGATACTCGGCGGTATCTTTGTCGGTGACCAACACGTCAACTATACCGTTGGGCTCAAAATCCGTTAACAAATGGAAAAGCGCGTGCCGCTTATTTTTTCCCCCGGCCACCGCGATAACCGTGTTAACCATTTCAAGTTGTTTAAACTCAATGGTTAGTAGATGATCATTTATCTTCTCGATTTCGTCTTCAATTTTTTTAACCAAATCTTTAGTTTTGGAACTCAATTTTTCTTCACCATTAGGAGGGGGGATAAAAAACAGTCTGTTACAGACATCGCCCACTGGAATATAGCCACAAATTTTTCTTAACTCATCCGAGTCTTTTTTTAGTGAGGAAAGATGGGATTTGATGTGGCTAAGAATCGGTCCTTTTGGCTCCATGTTAAATCGATGAGCGCCAAGAAAAGCGCCCACTCCAAAAATAACAATTTTTGGCACTTTTTGCTGGTTTTGCTCCCAATAATCACTTGAGAGTAACCGAGCCCGTTTTTTCTTAAAGTCTTTTATTTGCTCCGGATCACCGACTAACGGTAAACACATTCTGTTGGGAGTTGCTCCACTTTTGAAAGCCGGGGCCATATCGATAACCACCACATCGGAATCGAGAGGCATGTGAGCGTATCGATCAGGAC
Organism: Candidatus Subteraquimicrobiales bacterium; assembly: GCA_036514555.1. GTDB lineage: Bacteria > Actinomycetota > Aquicultoria > Subteraquimicrobiales > DATBWY01 > DATBWY01. The sequence continues at coordinate 2,336 of DATBWY010000160.1, read as the reverse complement.
TATTTCTGGCCCGAATTCTGGTGTCGCTATTACCATTAAGGCTGGTAACTGTAATATTTTCTTGGTTTAGGGACGGATTTGGTGGCGAACCAAGGGCAAAAAGCTCAATCGCCGTATTGTACATGGCTCGGCCCCCACCCGTAGCCACGTGGTCTTCGTCGCGAAGAATTGTCTTTAAGTGGGAAGCAGTTGCCTTCCCCAAACATTTGTGCAGTTCATCGTCGCGCTTTTTAGCACCAACGGTGCCGACGGCGCTTTCGGTCGCTGGAGGTAACTCGATCACAATTGCATTTTTAAGTGAGAAGTTCTTGACCAGTTCATCCTCTGGGTCCTTCTGTCGCTTGAAGGTCGGCCCGTTTTTATGGTTGATTTCAATTTTCACAATACCAACTTCTAGGGCGTACTTTAGAATTCGTGATACTTTGCTCGGATGCATCGACCTTTCCTTTGCAATCTGGGCTTGACTTTTTCCCTCGTAGTAATAATCCTTTGAAATCTCTACTGCCAGTTTGTCCTTTTCACTTAAATCCACGCCAAACACCCCCAATTTTTCAAAAAAAGCCGCCAAAAACAATTATTGCGCATCAACTGAAATTTCTTGCATCAAATTTCAAGGTTATGAGCATCATAATCATTGACATTTTAAATGATGATCTTTCATACTAAAGAATCGATAAGTTGGCATTTTAGTGCATTATACCTGAATTAAGTATCTGTTGCAATTATTAGGTTCATGATGCGCTATCGTTTAAACGCTTTCTGTGACTTTAATCACAGAATTAAATTCGAGCCGACCCTAATCTGAGAGCTTGGGGAGGGGGTGAATCAAAATGGCCGCACAAGAAGCCGTTATTAGCCGTGAAGGTCAGGTCACTCGCGAGCAGCAAGAGCGCGAGATTCCGGATCGCACAGACGCTTAACCTGTGGGGGAGTAGTTCGGACTTAAGACCCAGCCTAGCCGAGCTGCTCCCCTCCTCGGAGGGATGCAGATGGATTTTACCATAACCCTAACCAAAAAACTAGCTCAAAGAATCATCCAAACGCCTATTGGCACGCTTTTTGGCACCATCCACGGGAACGAAGCAATCGCCCATATCAATGGGGCAAAGACGAACAGGGATGGTGCTCCCGCACACCTCTCCCTCGGAAAGTGTAGTGAGAACCTCCGGACCCCTCTTAAGGAAAATCAGATACTGCTCAACGTCCGGGGCGAAAAAATGGCGGCCTTCATTAAGGAGAAGGGACGCCTGGAACAGGCAAAGATACGATTAATTTCCAGAGAACAACTCTTTAAACGGAATCGAGGTCTTAACGTAAGTTTTCTCAGGGGAAAAAGGGTGGCCGTGGTCGGATTGGGAGCTGGGGGCCGAATCGCCAAGCTCCTGATTCAGGCGGGCGTCGAAGCCATCATTTTAGTAGACCCAGACCGAGTCGAACCCTTTTTAAATCAAGACCTTCCTCTTCAAGACACTGGTCGATTCAAGACAAAAGCCTACGCGGATCAAATTAAGGGTAAAAATCCCTGGGTGTCCGTGAAAACTTTTGAAGAAGATATAACGAAATTGTCAGAGGCGGAACTAAAAAAGATATTTCAAGGAGTGGATCTTTTGATCGGTGCCACCGACTCAATCAAGGCTCAGTTCGCGCTGAATGAAATTGGTCTTAGTCTAGGTATAAAAACTCTCTTCATCGGTTATTATCCCGGGGCCTGGGGCGGCGAGGTTGTCTGGGTAATGCCGGGCCAAACCGCCTGCTATAATTGTATATTCGAGAGTAGATTAAAAAATCCGGACACCCCCCTGCACGCCTCGGCACTCGGCTCCGACATTGAGCTTATGGCTAGCTACGCTGCGCCTTATGCCCTGGCGTTACTTGGCGATCCGAACCGTCAAAATTTGCTGAAGCCGGACAAAAACGCCATCTTTTTCTCGCTCGGCTGCGCGCCTCGTTGGATTTTCAAAGAAGCTTTTGAAAAAGTAGAGGCCCGTACAGAACGTGGCTGCGAGCTGTGTTCAAGACTCTCGATGAATGATAAAATAAAAAAAGTCGAAAAAAAGTAGACGCAGGTGAGCTCACTGATTATCCAAACTTCCTCTTGTGTAGCAGCTGCAGCATTTTGTTAATGACCGTCAAAATCAGGCACAAAACCGCAAATGCCACCCAGAACATAAAATAAACAGGTAGGACGTGGTCCTGACCAATATCGAAATCCTAACGCCACGGTAACATCGATACCGAGGTCGTAATTTAGCCCAACGACAGAGCTCAACAGAACCCTTGAAGTTGTAATAAGAAACATTGGGGCGGCAGTTAGAAAGAGCTAAACACAGTGAACG
>DATBWY010000159.1:0-2096 GCA_036514555.1 Candidatus Subteraquimicrobiales bacterium | reverse complement strand
CCGGAGACCCCAATTTGTTGATCGTTTGCCCAAATCTCTCTCACGGTCATTTCGTTTTGGGTGAGGGTTCCGGTTTTATCGGTGCAAATAACCGTGGTTGAGCCCAGCGTTTCTACCGCGGAAAGGCGTTTGATTAAAGCCTGGCGTTTAGCCATTCTTTGAACCCCCATCGCTAAGGATAAAGTTACTGTTGGAAGAAGTCCTTCGGGAACATTGGCCACAATAATCCCCACCGCGAACAGAAACCTGTCCCAAAAGGGCATTCCTACAGCCGTCCCCAGGAGAAAAAAGGCCACCCCTAGCCCTACGGCTATGACTGCCACTATTTGAGTTACTTTGCCCATCTCTTTTTGCAAAGGGCTGGGTTCTTCTTTAACAGCCTGGGTGAGACGGGCGATCTTTCCAAATTCGGTTTTCATTCCGGTACTAAGAACCACCGCCCGGCCTGACCCTGAAGCAACCGAGGTGCCGGCAAAAACCAGATTGGGCATCTCCGTCCGGGTTAAATTCTTTTTCAAAACAGGCTCGGCTGTTTTCCGAACCGGCGCCGATTCTCCGGTCAAAGTAGCATTGTTGGTCCGCATTTCAAATTCTTGAACCAAACGAGCATCGGCAGAAATAAAATCTCCTTCCTCAAGAAGAAGAACATCTCCGGGTACCAGTTCAGTGGCGAGAATTTTTTTCTGGGTCTCTTCCCTCACAACATTGGCATTGGGAGGAAGTAGTTTTTTTAAAGCCTCCGTCGCTTTCTCCGCTTTAAACTCTTGCCAAAAACTAAAAACCGCATTAATGAGAATAACCGCAAAAATTGCCCACCCTAGCTGGGGCATTTTGCCAATGAACGCTAAAATACCCCCGATCCAGAGAAGAATAGCAAAGAGATGGACAAAGTTAGCTAAGAAGCGGTAAAAAAGGGGTTTTTTTCGTAACTCTTCAATTTGATTGGGACCGTATTTTTGGAAGCGTTTTTGAACCTCTTCTTCGTTTAGCCCCTTGCTTGATGTGTTTAAAGTTTCAAAAACCTTTTCCGCCGGTAGCTTATATATCTCCACTAAAGGTGCCTCCTATAGAGTAAAAAATTACCCCTAGGGGTGTTTAAAGTCAAGCATCAAACAAAAAAAATGGGGGTGAGCAGGTATTCAAGAAACCGATACTGGAAGGTTTTAAGAGAAAGATATTTTGACAATTAGTTATTTACAGTTTTCATTAGTTTTCAAGATCAACTTAGTCAAGCTTACTTTTTTGGTAAATTCGGTTAGCTAAAAAAAGAATTAGGGTCAAAATAAGCAAAACCAAAACAGCCAGGCTCTTTGGCCCCTCTAAAGATCGATTTAGAGCGTATCCCCTTTTAACAACATCAAGATTAGTGGCGTGGATGTCCATATCGCCTCCGTGCTGGGTGCAGGCTCTATTAAAAATTCCGGTAATTTTAACAATATCGCCGGCGTGCCTATAACTTCCCAGATGGGTGATCTTTTGAGCCTCCTCTTTTTTAATCCAGACGCTATGGCCACTGTTGTAGCCGGATAACTTTTGCTCTTTGACGACCTTGGCAGGCCGGTAAGAGTCGTCGTTCAGGCTGATCCAGGCATAATCCCCCCGAATCATAATGTCTCCTACCGCTTCGCCCCGAAAAGTGACGGTTTTCCCCTCGTACTTTTTGGGATGCTCAATCAACTCGGTGCTCGAAACCACTTTAGCCTGCGCCGCACCCGACCCGAGCAAAAACAGGATCAAGGTAAGAGGTAATAGGAAATAGGAAATAAAAAACTTTTTTGTTTTCTGTCTCTTTTTTAACCTGAAACCTGAACTCACAATTTCTCTCCTAAGAGCAACCTTTTGCAAGCCCAATATGGATTGAGGCTATTTTTTAGCATCGGGCTCGCTTTGGGCTGTTCTCTGGCTCACAACGCCGTCATTCACATCTGCTCTCGTGAAACCGGCTCCGTTAAGTATTTGACTGGATGTGAGTGGATGGTACCTTGATTCTTCTCACTATTAGGATTTTCAAAAATCCGTCACATTCAACGAGCGTAAATCTGAGCAACTTGAGACGAGAGCGAACCCGAAGGGAGGCGGCAATTCGCGGCCCCGCC
>DATBWY010000158.1:0-6677 GCA_036514555.1 Candidatus Subteraquimicrobiales bacterium | reverse complement strand
AAAAAGTCTCCCGATTGGAGAAGGAAGTATTAAAAGAAATAAACAGGCTCGGGATTGGGCCCATGGGTATTGGGGGGACGGTGACGGCTCTGGGTGTGGCTATTGAGATTACAGCCTCTCACATTGCTTCATTGCCGGTAGCTGCCGACATTAGTTGTCATTCTCTGCGTTCGGCGGAAACAAAGCTTTAAGGGAAAATTTAACTCTTAGAGTTGCCCGGGAAATCGTCACTAAAAAACTTGGAGCTAGTCCATAAGGATACTTCGAGCTAACGAGAATTGTTGCCTAATTGTATGGGAACCAAATGGTAAAGAAACTTAAAACTCCCTTAAGCGAGGCAGAAATTTATACCCTTAAAATTGGGGACAGAGTTCTGTTGAGTGGCGTTGTGTACACAGCCCGAGACCAAACCCATAAACGATTAGTGGAAGCGCTTAAAAAAGGAAAACATTTACCATTTCCCTTGAAAGGTCAGGTTCTTTTTTACGCTGGGCCAACTCCGGCCTCCACCGGAAAGGTGGTCGGTTCAATCGGACCAACCACGGCTTCTCGCTTGGATTCTTACGCTCCCCTTCTTCTTGAGCGTGGTCTCAAGGGAATGATTGGTAAGGGAAGCCGCAGCCCGGAGGTTAAAGAGGCTATTAAAGAAAATAGTGCGGTTTACTTTTTGGCCGTGGGCGGGGCGGGCGCGTATCTTGCTGAGTACGTCAAAAAGGCCGAAGTCATAGCCTATGAAGATTTGGGACCGGAAGCGGTCTATAAGTTGGAGGTCCGTGATTTTCCGGTCATTGTGGCCATTGACGCCTTTAGTAGCGACCTCTTTCAGGAAGGTCCTTTGAAATATCAAAGATGAGGGAAGCAGAGGAGTGGGGCTCACGTTTGGAAGCGCTTTATAATCTCGGCTCCCCCTGCGCCTATAGTTATGATGATTAAGAGTCCGGTGGCGATAATAAGGCGCCATCTAACAATTTGAGATTTAGCCTGAACTTTAGAAATTTTTCCAGATTTTATGTTCCAGCGGGCCTCACCACCCCAGACGCCCGAGGTGTTGGCGGCTATAATTTTTCCGGGCAAATTAAGCTGATATTTGAGCTCCAGCAAGCTTAAGTTTCTGGTGAGCTCGGGGTGGACATCAATGGGCAAAAAGCGGTCGTATTTTAGGTTGACGTTTTCGCTGAAATTGTAATTAACGTAGAAGAAGTGATCTTTTTTTTGGAACGTTTTTTTGCCGCTTTTAAGCGGTAAAATAAATTGATAAAGCCGTCCGTCTTTTTGAGAAATGACCTTAAGTCTTGCTCCATTTGGGACCTCTTTTTTGGCTGTCTTTTCGATCCATTTATTTTCTTCCAGGAGAGCGTCAAGCGTGGGATCTATTTTTATCTCAATGATTCTCCGGCCGGTCCCATTTGTTTGGAGCGCTGTTTTAGAATCGGCGGCGATAAAGCCTACTAAAAGCGGGACAAAAAATATTATTAGGGATAGCTTCAAAAAAAAATTGCTCGTTCTAGCGTTAATCATATTTCGTTCTTTGCCTAAAATCGTTAAGATTACCGTTTTGAACTATTTTTTTCATTTTATATTATTTCGCCAAGATTTAGGATTTATGCGTTCAAACTATTGTAGCAATATTAGCCACCCGGACATATACCTTAACGAATTATGCTAATTAAATTTTCTGGAGTTTTTCTTAAAGGGCCATCGTAGAGCAAATCGAACGACGGTGTCGCGGAGGTGAGTTGAAAAGCGGCGGTAAATTGCGTGGCCCCGCCGCACGGCGGGGTGCAGATAGCAATTTCGCCCTTTGAAGGGAGCCGGAGCAGCCCAAATAGAGTTTGCAGCTCAAGATAGTCCCTTTTACTAAACCAGCTTCCTTACGAGCACAAGCGGCATACCTTACTTAATATCAATTTTGGGAAATTTTTCATTGGAAGTTGGATTCATCTACCCGAGGTTAATGTGCTATCATGCGATTTAGTAAGCTTGTGAAAATTTAGGGATACCAGGGGTGGATCGGGGAGACAGTATGAAGGGCGCTTTTATTGTTTTTGAAGGTGTTGAGGGGGCGGGTAAGAGCACTCAAATAAGGCTGCTCCGGGAGTATTTGGAGAGAGAAGGTTACGAAGTTGTAACGACTCAAGAGCCAGGCGGAACTCCGCTCGGTCGAGCCATCAGAGAAATACTTTTGAATCCCGAGTTCAAAGAGATGGATCCCAAAACAGAAGCTCTGCTTTACCTGGCTAGCCGGGCTCAACACGTGTCGGAAGTTATAGGGCCGGTTTTAGACCAGAGAAAAGTGGTTCTTTGCGACCGTTTTTTCCTTTCTTCCTTAGCCTACCAAGGTTATGGCCGAGGACTCGGTCTTAAAAAGATAACTGAGATTAACGAATGGGCGGTACAAGGTTTAGCTCCCGATTTTACCTTTGTTCTTCTCTTACCGGTTGAGGAGGGCTTAAAGAGAGCGACCAGGCACCGGATTGATCGAATCGAACGAGAGAGCCTCGATTTTCATCGTCGGGTTCAGGAGGGATTTCTTGCGCTTGCTAAGTCTTCACCTCAGAGCCTTCATGTAGTCGACGCCTCCCGGGACCGGGAACAGATACACCATGAAATCAAAGAGATCGTAGCGCCAATTTTAGGCCAAAAGCGCTAAACATAAACAGAGAAAAATGTTGTGGGAAAACATAAACGGACAAACTGAAGCCGTATCTTACCTTAAGGGGCTGGTTCAGAATAACGCCCTAAGTCACGCCTATCTGTTTATTGGCCCATCCGGGGTGGGGAAGTTTACGACTGCCCAGGTTTTAGCGGCAGTTTTGAACTGTGAAAACTTAGGCGAAAATGGTTGTGGTCGGTGTTCCTCTTGCCTTAAAATCTTTCGCCAGGTTCATCCGGATGTTTTTTACATAGAACCAGAGGGTAATTTTATCACTATTGATCAGATAAGAGAGCTTAAAAATAGGGCCCTTCTCAAACCCCACGAGGGTAACGTGAAAATTTTCATTTTAGATAAGGTTGAAAGGCTAAATTCTCCAGCCGCTAATGCTCTGCTTAAAATCTTGGAAGAACCCCCGCCTTATCTTCTGTTTGTTCTTATTGCCGAAAATTTGGAGGCTCTTTTGCCGACGATAGTCTCTCGTTGTCAGTTGATTCGGTTTAGGGCCATCCGCCAAGATTATCTGGAGAGTCTTTTGGTAGCGAACTATGGTCGAACGGACGAGGAAGCAAAACTAGTGACCAGAATAACAGGAGGCGTTTATAGCGAGACCGTAAAGTGGACCCATTTTCCCGAAAAATTTTTGAAAAGAGAACGGGTCTTAAAAATTCTTCAAGATTTACCCCGTTTTGACCTCTTTAGGCTTTTAACTGAGGCCGAAAACTTAATTTCAGAGGTCAAGGAGTCTATAGACAAGATTCGCTCAAGACAAAAGGAGGACCTGGCCAAAGAGGAAAAAGAAACCTCGTTTTTGGCTTTTAAAAAAGATTTGCAGGAAAAGCACCGTCGAGAAATCTACCGTGAGGAACTGAAAAGTTTCCAAGAAATTTTTTCGATCGTCCGTAGCTGGCACCGGGACCTTCTAGTTCTTAACCAAACCGGTGAATCTAGCCTTTTAATCAACTTGGATAAGGGGCCAAAATTGGCTGAAGTCTCCCAAAGATCTAGTCTTGACGGACTTAACAAAGCTATAAAAATTGTGGAAAATAGCGAGGGGCTGTTAAAATTAAACACAAATAAACCTCTGATTATGGAGAGGTTGTTTCTAAAACTCAAGGAGAACTGTTAGATGCCGAAAGTTGTGGGGATAATTTTCAAAGAGGCGGGAAAGGTCTACTATTTCGATCCTGGAGAGATGGATTTGAAGCTCGCAAACGAGGTCGTGGTCGAAACCGCCCAGGGCGTAAAGCTGGGCGAGGTTGTTATCGTTCCCGAAGAGATTTCAGAGGAAGAAGTTGTTTCGCCCTTAAAAAAGGTACTCCGAATAGCAACTAATAAAGATAAAGATCAGGCTCGAGAGAGTAAGCAAAAGGAGGAAGAGGCCCTTAAAATTTGCGAAGGAAAAATTAAGAAGCACGGGCTGCTGATGAAACTTGTAGACGTCGAGCGTATTTTCGACGGCAGCCGGATAATTTTTTATTTTTCCGCCGATGCCCGGGTTGACTTCCGGGAACTGGTAAAGGATCTAGCTTCCACCCTACGGACCCGTATTGAACTCAGACAGATTGGGGTGAGAGACGAGGCTAAGATGATCGGGGGATTAGGTCCCTGCGGAAGACGCCTCTGCTGCACCCTTTTCTTAAGTGACTTTGAGCCGGTATCAATCCGGATGGCTAAGGAACAGGACCTCGCCCTTAATCCTTTGAAAATCTCTGGTGTTTGTAGCAGGCTGATGTGCTGCCTAAAGTACGAATACGAGGTTTACCGGGAGTTTAAAAAAAGAGCTCCCGGGCGAGGCACGAAGGTGGAAACCGCTAGCGGCCCAGGGACCGTTGTGGACTACAATGTTCCTCGGGAGACCGTAGTGGTGGAGATGTCCGAAGGCCAGCGGCTCGAAATTCCCCTGGCTGATTTAGAAGTGGTTAAGTAAGATCCACAAGCTACAGGCCCCAAGTCGCAGGTCGCAAGACTGTCAACACTAATTTAAAAATAAGATTGCTCAGCCTTAAGATTATTTTTTGGTTCACAGTCCCGGTTCAAAGTACAGTAGTCAAGAGTCAGCAGTCAAAAGTCAAGATTAAGGGTCGAGTTCTCAAAAACGAGTTGGGGTTGTTTATAAATTTGGTCATTAGGAAATTGGGATTCGGCTGTCGCAGGCAGGTGTTAGGATTTGGGATTTCATTGGTCATCAGGATCTGGTCATTGGGATTTTTGAAATTCCGAGTTCCGGTGTTTGGGACTTGCTGCTTAGACTTTGAGTTTGAAATGAGTTTGAAAGATGTATTGGCAATTACAATTTACAATGTTTGAGGTACGGATATTATCAAATTGGTAAAAATTCGCCAATTTGTTGGCCCGAATAGCTCAGTCGGAAGAGCGGCTCACTCGTAATGAGCAGGTCAGGGGTTCGAATCCCCTTTCGGGCTCCACTCGGTCGCTTAGTCCATCGAGAAGAGCGCTCGCTGCCACCCCTTTCCTTCAGGCTTTTCCCTTAAAAAGGATTTTTGTCTTAGTGATTGAATTTATTGTTTAACAATACTCATTATCTTTGACGCTAGAATAACGTTTTAGATTTTTTTGCCATGGGGCGGAGATGTTTGTGATAGTTAGCTCGGATAAAATGCGGCAAAAGACTGATCTATCAAGGGAGATTATCGTGGAAACACTAAGTGACTTTTATGACCAAGAAGAGATAGGTTCTCTCTTAAAAACTGTTTTAGAAGAGCTCGAGCTGAAGCCGAGCCAGAATTACTCCTTTGAGAATTTCGTTAAAATTTGCCGGAAACTCAAAGAATTCGGTGGCAACGCCTGCTTCTGCGGCTCAATTCTTATAATAAAGGCTCTCACTTCCAGAATTAGCAAGAGAAGCCGTAAACAGGTGGATGAGGTATAGTTAATGAAACCATTTGTTAAGACTCAAAAAAAAATAACAGATAAGGTAGCGGAAAATATTTATTGGGTGGGCACATATTGGCCCGAAATTCAGGGAAGCCTCAATTCCTTTCTTCTTATCGATGAAAAAGTAGCGCTCATTGATACGGGCGCCATTCCAACCGGTGGAACTATATTGGAAAATATTAAAAAGCATATCGACCCGGCGAAAGTGGAATACATAATAGCAACTCACTCTTGCGTCGATCATGTCGGAGGCTTGTCAACTCTACTTGGTGCTATGAAAAATGTAAAAATAATCGGGCATCCGTACCTAAAACTAGTTCTTCAAATGTACTACGGACACCAGGTTCCCTTCGTACCGGCCCCGGAGGGGGCAAACATTTCACTAGGGAAGATGAATTTGTGGTTTCTTCCTCCGATGTTTCTTGATTCTTGGGATACTCTTTATGTTTTTGAAGGGGAAAATAGAGTTTTATTTTCGGCCGACACTTTTTGTAACGGCCCAAAGGAATGGACTCTGTTTGCGAAAAATGACATTAAAGATGAAATAAGAACTTTCCATACCGTGAAATTTCCGGCGACATCACTGGGAGACAGGAAGAAACTTTTAAGGGCGGCCCAGGCACTCAAAGAGCTCAAACCAAAAATTCTCGCTAGTGGCCACGGTCTTCTTCTCAACAAAGATATCTCTTCCTATATTGATACAATGGCTGATATTCTTTAATTCCTGGTTATCTTAAAAGAGTTTAGCCAGTGAAGGATGTACTCGTTGTGATTTAGGTTGTCCCAGGAAGCCTTCTTCAAATAATTTGGACCCCGCAATACAGCTTTGTTACTTCGTATTTTTCCTAAGATTTCCCTAAATGCTTAAATTTTTCTAACTCAATTTATTAAACTTTTCATTTCTTATGTGAGGCGAACATCGTCTTTCTTCTTGACTCCGACCCTTTAAAAGTAGTAAATAAAGATTACTTCACATTTCAAGCATTTTAACAGACCGGGACTCTCTTTTAGCAGATGGAATCAGCCAAGGCTTTTAAAGGAAGGCTATATCGCTATCAAAGAAAGCTAAAAGAGAAAGGGGTTGAAATGCTCGTAAAATAATTGCGGGGGCAATGGCAGAGATGTG
>DATBWY010000157.1:0-4641 GCA_036514555.1 Candidatus Subteraquimicrobiales bacterium | reverse complement strand
GCCACCTCCCAGACCATCCTCACCGCGATAGGTCGAATAGCCGGACCGGACAATCCACCCACAATATTACTTATCCGGGGCTTAAAGGTAACAGGATCGATTGCCATCCCAATAAACGTATTAACCAGGGAAATAGCGTCGGCTCCGGCTTCTTCAACCGCTTGAGCAATCGTCACAATGTCATTAACATTTGGACTTAATTTAACAATAAGAGGAATCCTCGATACTTTTTTGGTCTCTTTTACAACTTCGGCCGCGATTTTAGGGTTGCTCCCAAAAATTACGCCCCCCTCTTTCACGTTGGGGCAGGAAATATTTAGTTCTAAAGCGGAAATTCCCAAGGCCGCATTGAGTTTCCTAGCGAGAGTCACATACTCATCGATTTCAAAACCGGCAATATTGGCGATAATCGCAGGATGTAACCTCCTAAACAAGGGCAAATCTTCTTTGAGAAAGCGATCAATCCCCTTGTTTTGGAGTCCGATAGAGTTCAAAAGACCAGATGGAGTCTCCCATATACGAGGGGGAGGGTTTCCCTTTCTTTTCTCAAGGGTTACGGTTTTGGTGATGATCGCTCCCAACCGGTTTACATCCATAAAAGGGGCGTATTCTTCTCCGGTCCCAAAAGTCCCGGAGGCAACCATCACCGGATTGTGCAGAGCGACACCGGCTAGATTAACGCGCAAATCGGGTTTATTTCCCACGCTCAACTTCCCTTTTCTTCCCGCTCTTCTTTTAACTTTTCCCGGTTCTTCTCTTTTTGCCGGCTTCTTTTGTAGCCCGTTTCTCCGTGAACTCTCGTCCGGGGATTAATAAACCACCTTTTTCTCTCTTTCCTCGAGACCTTTACCTTAAGTTTTTGCCGCTTTATCACTTTAACTCAGATCTTTCGGAAGTTCCTCTTTAGATATTCAGATAAATTCTTCCCAAACCACATCTTTGGCATTAAACACCGGACCTTCGACACACGCTCGCTTGTAGTCGGTCTCGCCATCAAGTCTTATCCCGCAAACACAGGAAAGACAAGCTCCGATGCCGCAGGCCATCCGTCTCTCAACCGAAACTTGACAGTCGACCTTTTCATCCTGGCACACTTCCGCCACTTTTTTGAGCATTTTCGACGGTCCGCAGGCAAAAACCTGTTCAGCTTGGGCCTCTACCAGAGCTCGGGGTAAAAGATCTGTGACCACTCCCTTGTGTCCAAAACTTCCGTCCTCGGTAGCTGCAAATACCTTGCGAGTCATCCTCTTTAAATCTATCAGATAGAGCAGTCTTTCTTTGGTGGCCGCTCCCAGGAGAACATAGGTTTTAACTTGCCTTCGGGCAAAATCCTCGGCTAGGAACATTAGGGGGGCGATCCCTAAGCCACCGGCCACAAGAACCGCCTTTTTTAAACCCTCCTTGACCGCGAACCCGTGACCTAAAGGCCCAATCACATCCAGTTGAGCCCGAAGTGGCTCCTGGCTTAAGAAAGCGGTTCCTTTGCCCCGGACTTCAAAGAGAATCTCGAAAGCTCCTCTTCCTAAGAGACGGTGGATACTGAAAGGACGCCTAAGGATAAAAGATTGATCGTCTCCACACTTAATGTGAGCGAACTGCCCTGGTTTCGCTTCAAGAGCGATTTGTTCAGAATACAGCTTCATCACGAAAATTCCCCGGACAACTTCCTCTTTAAATAGAATTTGAACTTTGGTTCGAAACATCGCACTTCCCTTGCCTAACGAAGTGGGTTGCTAAGTTTTTGGAATTTTCGGCTTTGGTTTGTTGCTGTGATAGTCCTGGAGCGCCCGGACAGACATTTCCCCTCCAATGACCGCTTGAATCCCCTGAATAGCCGCGGCGGCCCCAGATAAAGTCGTGATACAGGGAACCCCATAGGACGAAGCGGCGGTTCGAATGTGGTAACCATCGGTCCGGGGACCTTTCCCCCAGGGCGTATTGATGACTAATCCAATTTCCTTATTTTTAATTAAATCAACGATGTTTGGGTGTCCCTCGCGAACTTTAAGAACTTGTTTGACTCCGATTCCTCTTTGCGTTAAAACCTCGGCCGTACCTTTAGTCGCGTAAATTTCAAAACCAAGTTCACTTAGCTTTTGAGCGATGGGAACAATTCCATTCTTGTCCCGGTTGCGAACACTAATAAAGGCTTTGCCTTCGGTGGGGAGTTCTTGTGACGCGCCCGCCTCCGCCTTAGCAAAAGCGAAACCAAAACTGGAATCAATCCCGATTACTTCCCCGGTTGATTTCATCTCCGGGCCCAAAACCGTGTCAACTTGCGGAAATCTTCCAAAAGGCAATACCGCCTCTTTGATGGCAACGTGCTCCGGTTTCTTTCTCTCTTTTACCAATTCTTTGAGTTTACCCCCGACCAGCACCTGGGAAGCGAGCTTTGCCAGGGGAACCCCGGTCGCTTTGCTAACAAAAGGAACTGTCCTAGAGGCCCTGGGGTTAGCCTCAAGAACATAAACAGCGCCTTCTTTAAGGGCCAATTGGATATTGAGAAGACCCAACACATTGAGGGCTTTGGCTATTTTGACCGCTGTTTCTTCAATTTTTTGTAAAATTTCCTCGTCAATTGAATACGGCGGAATAACGCAAGCGGAGTCTCCGGAATGGACGCCGGCCTCTTCTATGTGCTCCATAATGCCGCCGATAAAAACGTCCTCGCCGTCGGCTACGGCGTCCACGTCTATTTCGATGGCGTCTTCTAAAAACTTATCGATTAGGATCGGGTGCTCGGGCGAAGCTTTAACCGCAAAGGTAATGTATCTCTCCAGCATATCCTCGGAGTAAACAATCTCCATCGCCCGGCCGCCCAAAACATACGAGGGCCTAATTAAGAGAGGGTATCCTATCTCCCGACCAACCCGAAGGGCCTCCTCGAAGGAGGTGGCCACACCATCGGGAGGATGAGCCAGTTTAAGGTCTTTAAGAAGCTTCCCAAATCTTTTCCGGTCTTCGGCTAGATCAATCTTCTCTGGAGAAGTCCCCAAAATTTTAACCCCGGCCTGCTCCAGAGGAATGGCTAGTTTCAAAGGAGTCTGCCCCCCGAACTGAACGATTACTCCTTCCGGTTTTTCGGTCTCCACGATGTTCATAACGTCTTCAAAAGTGAGTGGCTCAAAGTAGAGCCGGTCGGAGGTGTCATAATCGGTCGAGACGGTTTCGGGATTGCAATTAACCATTATCGTCTCGTACCCCTCATCCTTCAAAGCAAAAGAGGCATGCACACAACAGTAATCAAATTCGATGCCTTGCCCAATCCGATTGGGACCGCTTCCTAAAATCATTATCTTTGGCCTGGAAGAAGGTTTAACCTCGTTCTCCTGATCGTAGGTGGAGTAGTAGTAAGGGGTGTGGGCCTCAAATTCGGCGGCACACGTGTCTACCATTTTAAAGGCGCTCTTAACGCCGAGATCTTTTCGAAGCCCGCGAATGGTTTTCTCATCGGAGCCAAGAAGGTGCGCCAGCTGAACATCGGAAAATCCAAACCGCTTGGCCTGCCAAAGCAACTCCTGAAATCCGGAATCCGGGACTTGCAGCTTGGCACTTGTAGCCTGTAGCCTGAAGCCTGAAGCCTGAAGCTTTTTTATCTCATCCTCCATGTCTATTATTTCTTGAATCTGACTAAGAAACCAGCGGTCTATTTTGGTTAACTCGTAAACCTCATCTAGAGACATCCCGGTTTTCAAGGCGTATTTTATATAAAAGAGGCGATCTTGATTGGGCACGGCGAGCTTTGTTGATAGTTCGCCCGGTTCAATGTCGTCTTTCCCGTCCGCCCCTAATCCAAACCGGTCAATTTCTAGAGAGCGGATGGCCTTTTGGATAGCCTCTTTAAAAGTTCTTCCTAAAGCCATCGCTTCCCCAACCGATTTCATCTGAGTTGTCAGTCTCGAATCGGCTTCCGGAAACTTCTCAAAGGCAAAACGGGGCACCTTGACCACCACATAGTCTATTGTAGGCTCAAAACAAGCCGGAGTCTCTTTGGTGATATCGTTAGGAATTTCGTCCAGGGTGTAGCCGACCGCTAACTTAGCGGCAATCTTTGCGATGGGAAACCCGGTGGCTTTTGACGCCAGAGCGGAAGACCTGGAAACCCTGGGATTCATCTCGATAACGACTAGCCTGCCGGTTTCCGGATGAACGGCGAATTGAATATTGGAGCCGCCGGTTTCAACCCCGATCTCCGTCATGATGGCAATGGAGGCGTCTCTTAAAACCTGGTACTCTTTGTCGGAAAGAGTCTGGGCCGGAGCGACGGTGATGGAATCCCCGGTGTGGACCCCCATAGGGTCAAAATTTTCAATAGGGCACACTATTACCACGTTGTTCTTGAGATCCCGCATCACTTCAAGCTCGTATTCTTTCCAGCCGGCCATCGACTCCTCCACCAGCACCTCCTTTACCGGCGAAAGCATAATCCCCTTAGAGACAGTGTCTCTAAACTCTTCTAAATTGTAGGCAATACCACCCCCGGTCCCTCCCAGGGTAAAACTGGGGCGGACCACTAAGGGAAAGCCGAGACTTTGCGCTGTTTCTAAGGCTTCGATCAGATTGTGACAGTACCGGCTTTTTGGAACCTCTAAATCGATCTTTTTCATCGCCTCTTTGAAGGAACTTCTGTCTTCGGCTTTT
>DATBWY010000156.1:0-2144 GCA_036514555.1 Candidatus Subteraquimicrobiales bacterium | reverse complement strand
CTCAAGTTTTCTTGGAGCTGCCGCCGGTAAAGGTCATTCTCCTCAACCGATAAAAAGCTCATCTGCAAAGGAGTGTACCGCAGTTTCATAATGTGCCCATTCGGTGGAGAAGAAAAATTCGACCGTGAAAGATTCCATAAGATAAAGTGCTTGCCACCGGTTCCTAAGTTTAAATCCACCGCCACCGTGTTTAAGATCACTCGGTCTTCGACACTCACTTCGCCAGTTAGATAATCATAGTTGAGGGCGTCAGCGGTCTTTCCATCCACTTTTACCTTAACTTTCGTTAAGCCCTTCCTCCTGTTTAATATTTCCGAAACTTTTCCTTCCTTAAAACTAACCATTTTTTTAAATATTAGACCTGACTTTTTTTAATGGGTGACTTTTTTCTTTGCCCCATTAGCCGCCACTAATGGTCCGAATAATTTCCGGCAAAAGTTGGGCCAGCTTCTCTAGTTCTTCCAAGACAAGTTGCTCCTGAACGGTGTGGGCATTTTCCGCTCCTACGCTAATGTTTATGGCGGGTACGCCTACTTTGTTAAAAACGTTGGCGTCGCTTCCCCCCCCGCTCGAAAATAGTCGTGGTTCTAAGTCGATTTTTTTCATCGCTTCCATAGCAAACTTCGCGATTTTGCTTCTTTTTGTGAACGAAAAACCATCATAAGCCCGTTTAATCTCAACGTCAACTTTGGCCCTGACAGCTTTGGCCCCATTTATAAGATGCCGTTTCATTTGACCGGTTTGAGCGTTAAGTTTGCCTAAAGAAAAACTTCTCGCTTCGCCTTCGACTCTAGTTTCCTGGGGAATAATATTGGACGCCAGGCCTCCTCTGATAACTCCAATATTGGCGGTGGTTCCTTTGCTTATTCGGCCTAATTTCATTTTGGAGATGGCGAGAGCGGCCGCTTGAATAGCATTTATACCAGCCTCCGGAGACACTCCGGCGTGAGAAGCCCGGCCCTTAAAAGTAGCGTTTATATAATTTTGCGACGGCGCTTTAACAACAATGCCACCGACCTCTCCGTCGCCATCAATAACGTAAGCATAGTTTGCTCCTAGCTGTGTCATGTCCAAATTCTTCGCTCCCAAAAGCCCTATTTCTTCGGCCACGGTAAAAATAAGAAAAATGTCTCCGTGGGGAAATTCATTCTCTTTCAAAACATATGCTAGCTCAAGAACAGCCACTACGCCCGCTTTGTCGTCAGCCCCGAGAATAGTTTCCCCCTCGCTTCTGATAACGCCCTTACTGAGCGCCGGCTCGATCCCTCGTCCGGGTTCAACGGTATCCATGTGAGCACTGAAAATAAGAGTGGGAAATTGAGAATCGCCCGGGACACGCACAATAACGTTGCCGGTATCTCCCCCAATTTTTTTCCCTGTCTCATCCACCCCAACGTGAACTCCCAAACTTTTCAGATTGTCCACCAGAAAATCGGCCACTTTCTTCTCTTCACAACTCAGACTATCAAGCCTGGCGAGTTCCATAAAATTATTTACAATCCTTGAGGTCTTAACCATGGAATTTCCTCCTACAGGTCGAACAGATCAACGAGTCCGGCATAGTTATAAATTACTTTATCGTTAGGTTGCTTAGAGGCGGCTTCAAGTACACCCTCTTGTCAAAGGGGGGCTGTGCCAAAAAGATGCCGCTTTCAACGAGCTAAATCTGAGCAACTTGAGATGAAAGAACACCGAAGGGTTGCGGCAATTCGCGGCCCGCCAAGCAGGGCAATTGCGAATTCGCCCCCTGAGGTAAGCTTGAGTCCAAAGTCGCGCAAGTTGCAAGCGAGTGAAAGTGGCAAAAAAATAGTGCATACGCAACCGGAGTCTACAAGCGACCTAAACAAAAAATTAATGACTCACCCTCAATTAATTAAAAAGGCGTTAATTTGGATAGCTACAGTATGACAAAAGGTGAGGTTAATGGTCAACTCAAATGAACAGCTGGAGTTCGGGTTGTTGAGCACTGTTCGGTCAAATTTGGAAACAGAGTACGAGTTGAGGGTTTTTTTTGACGGGTTTTTGGAAGTTTAGGATGTTTTTTTTCGCTCAAAAGCGGCTTTGATGAATGCTTTAAATAAAGGATGAGACCGGTTGGGTCTTGATTTAAATTCTGGGTGAAACTGAGAGGCTACGAAAAAGGG
>DATBWY010000155.1:0-7140 GCA_036514555.1 Candidatus Subteraquimicrobiales bacterium | reverse complement strand
AAAGAGGAGAGCAAATTTAGTTTGAGTAAATCTACCGAAGTTAAACTGGTTGTCCCGGGTGAACAGTTAATGGTTGATCTTTTGGGACAGCGCGATGAGCTTTTAAAAATCATCGAAAAAGAGTTTGATAGTCAAATACTTGTGCGAGGTAATGAAATCACCATTAGCGGTGATGAATCAGAAGCCGGAACCGTTGCGCATATTTTTAAAGAATTAATGGAACTAATTTCTCAGGGGCAAGCCCTCGATCCTCAAAACGTCAGTAGCACCATTAGATTAGTACGGGAAGAAGACGTATCTCCGGCTAAGGTCCTTTCGGAAGCGATTCTTACTCATCGCGCCAAGACCATCAGACCCAAGACTTTGGGGCAAAAAAAATACATCGAAGCCATTTTTAAAAGTACCCTCACTTTTGTTATTGGCCCGGCGGGAACGGGCAAGACCTATCTCGCCATGGCCATGGCGGTTCGCGCTTTGAAGGAGAGAAGTGTTGGAAGGATAATTCTAACGCGTCCCGCGGTTGAAGCCGGTGAAAAATTAGGTTTTCTGCCCGGCGATATTTATCAGAAAGTTGATCCCTATTTAAGACCCCTTTATGACGCTCTTTACGACATGATGGAGGTGGAGCAGTTTCGAAGGTTTATGGATCAAGGAATAATCGAAATAGCTCCTCTCGCCTTTATGCGTGGAAGAACCCTCAACGATTCGTTTATAATCCTGGATGAAGCTCAAAATACTTCTCCGGAGCAGATGAAAATGTTTTTAACAAGATTAGGTTTCGGCTCGAAGGCGATTGTTACCGGAGATGTTACCCAAATTGACCTGCCGCGCGGTGATAACTCCGGTCTTGTGGTGGTGGAAAAAATCTTGTCAGATATCGAGGCCGCCGCTTTTATTCGTCTGGGGGCCCGAGATGTAGTTCGTCACCCCATCGTCCAAAAAATTGTGGAAGCCTACAAAAGGTTTGAGGAAAAAGAGAGCTGACGGAGTAAATCGAATGACTAAAGGCTCAAAAAACGATTCTGACAAACCTCCTTTATGGAGAGACCAGCGCTTCCAGCGAATTTCCCTAGTCCTAGTTTTTTTTCTCGTTGTGACTGCCGTTCTTTCCATGGATATGCCTCCCAAAAAAATTCTTGAAGTGGGAAAACCCAGCCCGGAAACGGTAAGAGCTCCTCATTTCCTTTCTATTATAGACTCCGAAAAAACTGAAGAACTGCGCCAAAGAGCTGCGGATAAATTAGGAAAAGTTTACTCGCACCGCGAAGCCGTTGACACGGAAATCCAGCAAGAGATAAAAAGCCTCTTCGGTTACCTAAAAGACACTAAGAACAACTCCACTTTAAGCTTCAATAACCAACTCAAACAACTCAAGGAAAGGGCGAGCAAGGTATCGCCCGAGGCTCTGGAGGCTAGCCTTAGACTTGCCCCGGAGGAGGTAGCCCTCCTGGAAACCGAGGCGTTAGGGGTTACCGCAAAGCTGCTTGAGGGCGATATAACTTCGGAAAATATTGGCGATTCAAAGGAGAAAATTAAGCAGTTGACATCGGCTTTTAGCCAGAAAGACCAAAACATAGTAGAAGAGATTGTTTTGGCCTATATCAAACCAAACTACACCTACGACGCCCAGAAAACCGGAAAGATAAAGAGGCAAGCAGCCTCTAGGGTGAAGCCGATTCGCTTGAGAAAAATGGAGGGTGAAACAATCGTCCGGGAAGGCGAAATAATCTCAGCGGAGCAGGGAAAAATTTTGCAAGAACTAGGTTTACTGAATCAGGGGGTTGATACAAAAAGAGCTTTTGGACTTATTTTGCTGGCAATAGGTATCTTTGGGATCGCCGGCGCTTATCTTTATCGTTACCAAGCGAACGTGTATAATAGCCCCCGCTTAATTTTGCTTTTGGGGATAATTTTAATGGCGGTAATATTGACCGCGAAATTCGTAAGCGTTTTTCCCTCTCCTTATCTTACCCCAGTGGCCGCCGCAGCGATGCTTACTACCATTCTTTTTAATCCCCGGTTGAGTATTACCGCGGTCTTAGTCGTCAGCTTTTTAAGCGCAACGATGGTTGAAAATAAGCTTGCTTTTCTATCCATGGCTGTTCTCGGCGGTCTTTTTGCCATTTATTTGACAACTAGTGTTTCGAGACGGGAGAGTTTGGTTCGGGCCGGATTATGGCTTAGCTTTGCCCTTGCTTACTTGATCTTCACCGCGAGCTTGGTCACAGAGGTGCCTTTTGCTGAGGTCTTGGTTAGTTCCGGTTGGGGACTGATCGGGGGACTTTCCTCGACCATTCTCACCATTGGCGCGCTTCCTTTTCTTGAGAGTAGTTTTAATATCACAACCGACCTAAAACTTTTAGAACTCTCCAATCCTAACCAACCACTCTTACATCAATTAATGATTAAAGCTCCCGGCACATATACCCACAGCATCTACACGAGTAACATTGCCGAAGCGGCCGCTAAGGAAGTTAAAGCGAATCCCCTGTTGACCAGAGTGGGCGCCTATTATCACGATATTGGGAAGATAAAACGGCCCCTCTTTTTCTTTGAGAACCAAGCAGGGGCAAAAAACCCTCATGACAAAACGCAGCCACACTTAAGTTATTTAATTATTGCGGCCCATGTTAAAGAGGGCGTAGACCTGGCGAAGAAACACCGGTTACCACCGGAAATTGTCCAAATTATCCGAGAACACCACGGCACTAGTGTCATTGCCTACTTTTTTCATCGAGCCAAAGTGTGGCGTAAAAAAGAGGAGGTTTCCGAGCTTGATTTTCGATATGCGGGAGGACGACCCCAATCAAAGGAGGCAGCCTTAATTATGCTCGCCGACTCTGTCGAGGCCATGGCGAGGTCGCTTAATAAACCCTCACCGTCACGAATTGAGCACTCGGTGAGAAAAGCGGTTCAAGCGAAACTCGCTGACGGCCAACTAAACTTGAGTAATTTGACCTTAAATGATCTAGAAAAAATCATCAAATCGTTTACGCAGGTCCTTACGAGTATTTACCACTCAAGAGTGTCATACCCGGACGAGGTGACCGCTAAATGGAGCAAACAAACTCTCTCTGGAAAGGACTACGGAAAAGTTGTTCCTTTGAAGAGGAAACGGTATGGAAATTCTGATAAGTAAGGAAAATAAAGTGGATGCCTCCTGTACCAAACTTCTTCGAGAACTTGCGTCTTATGCTTTAAATCTAGAGAAGGTACCAGATAAAACCGAACTAAGCATCGCTTTGGTTAAAAAAGAAAAAATCCAAGAGCTGAACTTAAAACACCGCGGGAAAAACAGCGCTACCGATGTCCTTTCCTATCCGTTGGCCGACGAGGGCGAAGAATCAACCCCCCTGGCGGAATCTTTGCTCCTCGGAGAGGTTATAATCTCTCCAGAAGTTGCTGAGTTTCAAGCCAAAGACTACGGTCACTCCTTGGAGGAGGAGTTGTCTATTTTGCTCGTTCACGGAATCTTGCATCTCCTAGATTATGATCACCAGGCTCCTGAAGAGGCGGAGCGGATGAGAAATCAAGAAAGAGTCATCTTAAAAGGCTTTTTTGTTTCGACTAAAGGGGAAAAATAATTGGAACTATCTGATTGGTTAAGGGTAATATTCTTGGGGTTTCTTTTTTTCTTTCGAATTTTCTTGGCTACCGCCGAAACCGCGCTCCTGGCGACTAATAAGCTTAACGCCAAGAAACTCGAGCAAGAGAAGGTGAAAGGGGCCCATCTTCTTCTTTCGCTTCTGGAGCACCCGAGTCGCTTTTTGCCGACTATTCTCCTATTAACTCTCCTGGTTGACGTGGGAGCGGCGGCCCTCGCCACAACTGTTGCTTCAAAATATCTTCCCTTCGGGGCGGCCATTGCCACTGGCTTTGTCACCATAATTTTCTTTGTTTACGGAGAACTAATCCCGAAAACCTTCGCCATCCATAACTGGGAAAAAGTTGGTATTTGGGTGGCACCGGTGGTCTCTTTTATAACTTTGGTTTTATACCCTCTGGTTTTTATTTTTATCAAGATTGCCAACTTCTTCACCCGAATTTTAGGCGGAAAGATTAGACGAGAAGGACCATTTGTTACCGAAGAAGAAATAAAAACCCTAGTGACGGTTGGTGAAGAAGAAGGGGTACTTGAAAAGGGTGAAAAAGAGCTTATCCATAGCGTTTTCGAGTTTGGGGATACTTTAGTAAGAGAAGTGATGGTGCCCCGGATGGATATGATTTGTTTAAAATCAAGTACACCCTTGAAGAAAGTGCTTGATACAGTGATTAAGGAGGGACATTCCCGCGTTCCTATTTACGAGGAAACGGTTGACAACATTACAGGCATCGCTCATCTTAAAGATCTTTTGGTTCACATCGAGGATAAGAAAAAGCCCCTGGATAAACTGGTGCGCCCGGCCTATTTCATTCCGGAGACAAAAAGGGTTAGTGAACTTTTGCGGGAGCTTCAAAAGAAGAGGCAGCATATGGCGATTGTCGTGGATGAGTACGGAGGCACCGCGGGATTAGTTACCATTGAAGACCTAGTGGAAGAAATCGTCGGGGAAATTTTCGACGAATACGATTTGGCGGAGACAATGATTGAGCCCCTTGGCAAAGATCGCCTGAGGGTCGATGCCCGGATTAATCTGGATAAAATCAATGAGTTGTTCGAAGTGGATCTTCCTCAAGCCGACTATGATACGGTTGGTGGATTTGTTTACAATCTGATCGGAAAGATTCCGAGCCCTGGTGAAAAAGTAGAATTTGATAATCTAGTTTTTACGGTGGAAAAAGTGGAAAAGAGGAGAATTTCCAAAATTCTAGTTTCTAAGAAAGCGGTACAAGTGGAAAACAATTGAGGGTGGGCATAAATCCTAAGTAAGCTCCAAGTTTAGGATTAGGGATATAGGATAGAGGATATAGGTTTAAGACCTGAAACCTGAAACCTAAATTGAAAATCCACCGTCATTCTCAATCAGTGAGGTTTGATGAAAAAAGAGGCGACGATAAAAGAGCTAATTAAGATGGCCAAGGGGGCGCGAGAAAATGCCCACGCTCCCTACTCGCAATTCAAGGTGGGAGCGGCTATTTTAACGTCTGAGGGAAAGGTTTTTACCGGTTGCAACATAGAAAGCTTGTCGTCGGGTCTTGCTTTGTGCGCCGAAAGAGTGGCTTTAGCCAAGGCGATTTCAGAAGGATACCGTGATTTCGAGCGCTTGGTTCTGGTAGCTGATTGTCAAGGGATGTGCTCGCCCTGTGGAAGCTGCCGCCAGGCTTTATATGAATTTAATTCTAAGATGCTCATTTCAATGGTTAATTTAAACGGTAAAGAAAAAGAAATAGCCGTTAGCAAGCTACTCCCCAGCGCTTTTAGATTAAAAGATGAAAAGGTAAACAGCGACGGTTAAAAGTTGAGAGTCGAAAGCCCAGAGTCAAGAAAAATAGAATAACAAGGAAGGCAGGGAAAGCACGGGTATAAATAGAAAGAAATTTAATATCCGTTATCCTTGAGGTCCATGTAATCCCTGTTATCCCCGAAATCCTTGTTTTTAAGTAACTGACTGATTATAGGTAAAATATGGCTGATTTAGTGGAAGTTACTCAGTTTACCCGCTCGCTTCTTGAAGAACTCGTTGAGATTGAGAGAGAGAATTTTGGAGAAGGGGGACTGAATGAATGGACCTTACCGGTGGTAGCGAAATACGGTAAGGTTTTTATTTTTAAAGAAGGTGAAGATATAAAGGGATTAGCAGAGCTAATCAGAGACTGGTCCGATTCCCAACTCGCCTTTTTGATCGGCATTTCTCTAAAAAAGAAACATCAGAACAAAGGATTAGGAAAGATTTTTTTGGAGAAGCTTCTAGCACAACTCGGAGGCACGGGGATTATTAAAGTGAGACTGACCGTATCCCTCGAAAACAGAAACGCCCTTAACCTCTATCAAAAGTTCGGTTTTAAGAAGATAAAATTCAGCCTCGATGAGTACGGAAAAGGCGAAGACCGCGTCATTTTAGAAACCACGTTATCTAAAGTTTAGAATTTTCTTAAAAATCAAGTGGTTAGCTTGCTTTTTATTTATTTGACCACTTTCAATCGCTCATACCTTGCCTGCCCGCCATTGGCTCCCCGCCAGGGCGGGGTGACAGGCGGGCGCGACTTTAAGGGAAAGCGTCGATCGGAGGAGTTGCTTGCGACATCCCTTTTGGTTTTTGAGATTTAATAAACTAGCAAATTGAATGGTCGTTTTGGTAGAATTCTTAATTGTGCTTTGATGAAATTAATTAACCAAAATAAAGGGCAGAAATTAAATTAGGATTCAAGTTTAAAGAAGGAGAGATAATGAAAGAATTTCGGACCGGGTTTGTGGGGATCGTTGGCCGGGCAAACGTGGGAAAGTCAACCCTGATAAACTCCTTCGCAAAGCAAAAAAACGCGATCTTAAACGAGAGGCCACGTAGAAACAAGCGGGTGGTTAGGTGCATTATTAATCGGCCCCAAGCCCAGATCATTTTGGTTGATGTTCCTAGTTTCCAGGGGATAAAGGATGTTACCGGCAAAGATCGCAATAAAGAAGCAAGAAAAGTTCTTCAGGAGGTGGATGTAATTCTCTTTTTAGTCGACGCCACTCAGGTTATTGGCAGTGAGGATGGTTATATCGCTAAAGAGCTCTCGAAGCTTAAAAATCCCGCTTTCTTAGCCCTTAACAAAGCGGATAAAATTAATGATTCTGATTTAGAAGCCCAGTTCGAGGTGGGAAAACACTTAGGGGATTTTGTTAAGATCATTCCTATATCTGCTTTGAAAGAGGAGGGCCTGGGAGTCCTTTTGCAAGAGATAGAAGATCAACTTCCGAAACGGGCGAAGCTTTATCCCGACTCTGGAATCTCTAAATGAGGAGGAAGTTTGGAAGAGCGAAATGAGATTTTGCTGGCAACCATCAATACTCTTCTTAAAAAGAACGAGTTTAGGAAGATAACAACAATTCTTAATAAAATTCACGCCGCTGACGTAGCCGAGATTGCCACGCATCTTAGCTCAGAAAACCTAAATAAGATCTTTGAGGCTTGGGATCCTAAACACTGTGCCAGCGTCCTTTTGGAGATGAGTCTGGATGAGCAGGTTAAAATCGCCGAAGAGCTGAGAGTCTCCGTC
>DATBWY010000154.1:0-2536 GCA_036514555.1 Candidatus Subteraquimicrobiales bacterium | reverse complement strand
CAGGGACAAGCCCTGCAGCTACAATTTATTTTTAAAAAAGTAGTCAATTTAAAAGGGTGGTTGTTTCTGTAATCCATGAAAGGAATATTGCGGTGGTCAGACTTAGAATATTGCTTGAGGAAAACAATAAATATTGCGGATTTTTTAGTTCAATTAGGCTTCAATTGCTAGTGTAGCCCATAAATATTCTTTTGTGGTACCCAACATAATTTATCCGTCCCACAAAGTCAAGTAAATGTGGCTGCCTAACCCCCTTTTGTGTTGATGAATTCTGCACTTGAGCATATTTACACAAAGTTTCCTCATTTTCGTTACCGTTTAGTGTTAAAACCGCACTTACTGGGTAAAATCCCAATTCCAAATCAGATCGTCTAACGGTGACGGTTAAGAAGCCTGTTTCGTATTAAAAGGTTACGTTAATCGGCAAAAATTATTCCGTAACCGGATAACGGGCTTCGATACGGGTTTCGTCACCTTAACCATAACCAAACTTCGACGATTTGATTGGTCATTGGGGCTTGGTCATTGGTCATTTATTAGTGGGGTTACCTGACTACTTTGGAGATGTTGAGCTCGATAATGTCTTCGGCTCCTCTTTTTTTAAGCTCGGGTATTAAGATATTTACCTTGGCCTTATCGACCACGGTTTCTACGGCGTAATAGTCTGTGTGGTAAAGGGGGGAAATCGTCGGCTTTTTCATGGCTGGTAAAGCGTCCATTAGGTCATCCAGCTTTTCCTTAGGGATGTTCATTGAGAGTAGAACTCTTCCTCTGGCTTCAATAACCCCTAGCAGCAAGGTTTTAAGCTCCTCGATCGCCTTTCTTTTCTCCGGGTTGTTCCAGGAATCTTTATTGGCAATAAGTTGCGTCGTCGATTCCAGAATGGTCCCAATGATTTTAAGGCGGTTTTTTCTTAAGGTCTGGCCGGTCTCAGTGAGGTCAACCACAACGTCCATGAGCTCCGGAATCTTTGCTTCAGTGGCGCCGTAGGAATAGAATACCTTAACGGGAATACCTAATCTCTCAAAGTATTTCCGGGTTAAATTAGGAAATTCGGTGGAAACCCGGCTGTTTGGGGGAATCTTTTCTGGAGAATCTACTCCTGACTCTTCAAAGACGGCTAAGACCATCTTTACCGGTGAGGTACTAACTTTGCTGTAAGGGAGGCTCGTCACCAGGTGGACATCGGCTTCTGATTCCAAAACCCAGTCCTCTCCGCCAATCCCCAGATCAAAGTAGCCTTCTTCGATGTACTTCGGGATCTCTTGAGGCCTTAAGATTTTAACCTGTTCAATTCGAGGATCATCGATAACCGGGTTGTATCCCCGGAACTCTCGTTTCACCTCAAGATCGGCCGTTTTAAAGAGCTGAAGGGTTTGTTCTTCCAAACTTCCCTTGGGAAGAGCTAATCTTAACACTTTGGATTCTCCTTTACTTAAGTAAAGTTATTATACCAAATTTTAAAAAAGGTCAAAGACCTGGGGAATAGTTTTTTGTAGCCTTTTAAATTAATTTTGATTTGTGCTAGAATGTACCCAATTTAGCAGAAAATCAAGGGTGGGTAAGAGTGAGAGAGGTAGTGAGTGTCAGTCTCGGTTCCTCAAAGCGTGATCACGAAGTAATAGCGGAACTATTGGGAGAGAAGTTTAAGATCCGGCGTATCGGCACCAATGGCGATTTTAAAAAAACAATTGATCTTTTAAAAAGTTTTGACGGCAAAGTTGACGCCATTGGTTTAGGCGGAATCGATCTTTACTTCTGGGCCGGGGGAAAAAGATACCCAGTGAGAGACGCTCAAAAACTTGTGAGAGTCGTTTCTAAGACGCCAGTTGTTGATGGGAGCGGCTTAAAAAATACCCTAGAAAGGGAAACCGTTAGATATCTCTTGGAAGAGGCCCATCTCCCGCTTTCAGGGAAAACGGTGCTCATGGTGTCGGCGGTGGATAGGTTTGGGTTGGCCGAAGCCTTAACCGCGGCGGGCTGCCGGATGATTTTCGGAGATCTTATTTTTGGATTAGGTATCCCCATTCCTTTAAGATCTTTTTCTTCGCTTCTAACGGCGGCTCGATTGTTGCTGCCGATTGTTACCAGAATGCCTTTTAAAATGCTTTACCCAACCGGGTCCGAGCAGGAAAAAGAGCCAAAACCAAAATACCAAAAGTATTATCACGAGGCCGACATTATCGCCGGTGATTACTTGTTTATTAGAAAGTATTTGCCCCAAAACATGGAAGGCAAGTGGATAATGACCAACACCGTGACCCAGGCGGACCTGACTTTCTTGAAGAACCGGGGGGTTGAGAAGTTAATTGTGACCACGCCGGAGTTTGAAGGTCGCTCCTTTGGGACCAACGTTATGGAAGCAACTTTAGTGTCCATTATTGGAAAGCCTTGGGAAAAAATAGCGCCCGAAGAGTATCTAAAGCTGCTCAAGAAGCTTGATTTTAAACCGAGGATAGAAAGACTCAACTAGGCCACAGGCCACAAGTCTCAGGTTGCAAGTTAAAACCTGAAGCCTGCAACCTGGAACCTGCAA
>DATBWY010000153.1:0-2793 GCA_036514555.1 Candidatus Subteraquimicrobiales bacterium | reverse complement strand
GGAGATTGGGCAAAGCCGGTCGAAGCCATTGATGAAGCCAAAGAAGGCGAGGTAATTGTGATTGACGCCGGCGGTGTTGGTCCGGCCGTTTGGGGCGAACTAGCCACCCATAGCTCTCTTCAAAAGGGACTGTCCGGCGTCGTAATTGATGGGGCAATTAGAGATACCCCGGAGATTGCCCGGCTAAAATTTCCCGCTTTTGCTCGGATTGTGACGCCGGCGGCCGGTGAACCAAAGGGTTTTGGTGAAATAGGAGTTCCCATAAAAGTCGGTGGGGTAAAGATTTTTCCGGGCGACTGGATTGTTAGTGACGATGACGGCTTGGTGGTAATTCCCAAAGAAAAGGCTGTGGAATACGCGAACCGGGCCATGGATGTCTTAGAAAGAGAAAATCGCTTGAGAAAAGAGATTCAAGAAAAAAGCACCTTAAGCCAAGTTGGATACTTAAAGAAGTGGGAGAAGGTAGGGGAGTGAAATTCATGGAGCTATTCCTTGAGCTTCAGGGTTCGCTTTGGGCTGTTAAGTCGGCTATCTGGGGGCGAAATTGCTATCCGCCCCTTCGTCCTCCGGACTCGGGCACGCAATTTGCCGCCGCTCTTCTAGCCTCCTAACACCGTCGCTCACATTTGCTTTGCGAAACAGCTCCGAGGAATAATAAAGACTTTGTAACTTCCTTGATAAAGGAGATTTTTTGAAAATTGTTAGTAGAATTGATGAGATTCGTCGGGAGTTAAAAAAAGAGAGGCCGGAGGGGAAAGTTATTGGGCTCGTGCCCACCATGGGCCATTTCCATGAGGGCCACTTGAGTTTGATGCGCCTAGCGCGGCAAGAATGTGATGTCGTCGTGGTAAGTCTTTATATAAATCCGCTTCAGTTCGGGCCGAAAGAGGATTTTAAGGATTATCCCAGGGATCTGGGAAGAGATAAGAAACTTGCGGAAAAAGAAGGGGTAGATTATCTTTTTTTGCCGGAAAACAAAGAAATGTATCCTGGGAAGCAGTTCACCCTCGTTGAGGTGAAAGAAATCACTTCGAAACTTTGCGGCCAAAACAGGCCCGGTCATTTCACCGGGGTGGCCACGGTTTGCGCCAAGTTATTTAATATTGTCCGGCCTCATAAGGCCTATTTTGGCGAGAAGGATTTTCAGCAGCTCAAAGTGGTCCAAACGATGGTTAAAGATCTCAATTTTGATCTCGAAATTATTGCCGTCCCGACCGTTAGGGAAAAAGACGGGCTAGCAATAAGCTCACGCAATATTTATCTTACACCTACCCAAAGAAAAGCGGCTTTGGTTCTTTCCAGGTCTTTAAATCAAGCTCAAAGAATGGTAAGTGAGGGCGAGCGCGAAGCGCAAGTGCTGAAAGAAAGGCTGCTTGAGACGATTAAAAAGAATGATTCCGTTACTTTGGAGTATCTTTCCGTTTGCGATCCGGAAAATTTTGAAGAGATAATTATGGTGGAGGAGAAGGCACTTTTGGCAGTCGCAATTAGGATTGGAAAAGCAAGACTCATTGATAACACAATTTTAGAACCCGGAACTCGGAATTCGGGCGCCGGAACTCGAAAACCGGAATTTAACCGAGCGTGAGAAAATATGTTTAGAACGATTCTTAAGGGCAAAATCCATCGGGCAACCGTTACCGAAGCCAACATTGACTATCGGGGAAGCATCACCATTGACCGGGAGCTCCTGGAGGCGGTGGATATCTTGCCTTATGAAAAAGTGCAGGTGGTTAACGTGAGCAACGGGGCCCGTCTTGAGACTTACGCATTGGCCGGTGAGTCTGGTTCGGGAACCATTTGCGTCAACGGGGCCGCGGCTCATTTAGCCAACGAAGGAGATATGGTCATCATTATTTCGTACGTTATGCTTAATGAAGAGGAAGCCCGGATATTTTCTCCGAAAGTGGGTTATGTTGATGAGAAAAACCGGCTTGTTAAAGTGGAGGAAAGTATAGCCGCGCTTGAAGAATGCTAAACCAAAGTGCAAAAAAACAGCACTTTGGTAAATTCCAAATTCCAAATCATAAATATCAAACAATATCAAATTTTCAAAGTCCAAGTAACCAAAACAAAACAAACTAGATTGTTTGTAAATTAGCATATTTGGATTCCTGCCTGCCGGCAGGCAGGTGTTTGGAATTTGCACTTCGACTTAGCTCAGTGTCCCTCTTATAGAGAAGTGTCCTGAGCCCTTCGACTTCGCTCAGGACAGGCTTGTCGAGGGAGTGCTTGAGATTTGGAGCTTAAACTTAAATTTGGGATTTCTCCAAAGGAGGGTGGGTGGATATTTACGAGGCTATTTATGGTCGGCGCTCAGTTAGACACTATGATTCTTCTAGGGATGTGCCCCAAGAGGTTGTTGAAAAGCTCCTAAAAGCGGCGGTTCAAGCTCCTTCAGCCGGAAACCTGCAGCCCTGGCGATTTTGGGTCATTCGAGGCAAAAGCCTAAAAGAAGCTATGGCCGAAGCAGCGGGCAACCAATTTTTCGTGGCCCAAGCCTCAACTATTGTTGTGGTCTGCGCTGATCTTGAAGCTTCATCTTGGGGCTATGGCAAACGGGGAGTGGACCTCTATTCCATCCAGGACACCGCCGCGGCTATTCAAAATCTTATGCTGGCAGCCCATGCGGAAGGGTTGGGAACGTGTTGGGTTGGGGCCTTCCATGAAGACAAAGTCAAAATGTATCTAAAACTTCCTCCCCATTTTCGGCCCATGGCCATCATCCCTCTGGGTTATCCCTCTCAGGAACGAAAAAAGGCCTCCAAAAAAGACCCCCTTGAGTTCACCGAG
>DATBWY010000152.1:0-4090 GCA_036514555.1 Candidatus Subteraquimicrobiales bacterium | reverse complement strand
TCTGAGCTCAATGATCTGCGGGTTTTTGAGGATTTAGCCCTCGCCAAGGAAGGAATGCTAAAAATCATCGCGGGATTAAATGAGCATATTTTGGCCCTTTTGCCGGCTGAAAATTTGGAAAAACTGGCGGAGGTCCTCGAGGATAAAGCTTTTGAAAAAGGAAAAAAGAATTTAAAAAAAGTCAACACCATTCTCGAAAAGTTTATGAAGGATAAGGGTATTAAGGAATCAAGTTTCTCCGCGCTGGACTGGTTGACTGCACCACGAGAAAGGTAATTTATGCACAGGCCAAAGAGGTCAAGTATCCCGGTCAATAATCTTCTGGCATGGGTGTCGTTGGCCGTGTTAGTTGTAACTGTAGCAACTTATGCCTATTCGATCCTGAAATCGCCCGCCAAAGAAAATCCCGAAAAAAGCCCTAAACAGAAAGCCGCTTCGGGCACTCAAAAATCTTCTTCTGAGAGTTCCCGAGAACTAGTCGGTAAAGTTCGAGTACTTGCCTCGGGACTTAATCTTCGTTCATCACCCCAGAAAAACCGCAATATAATTGGTTCACTAAAAAAGGGGACCATCCTTTCCGTTCTTTCAAAAAAAGATGATTGGTATGAAGTTGAGACACCCGCCGGCAAAAAGGGTTTTGTGAGCACAGACTTGAAATATATTCAGGTGATGGAGATGAGGGAGAAATAATGGACAAGAGGGGCAAAAAAACGTTTGGAAAAGCGGAAGATTTTTACCGCGCCCGGGTTATCACAGTGGAAGCCTCGGTTTTTCCCGATTTTGAGTGGCGTGAAGACATACTTTCTTATCCTTCGCCGCCAGATCCTTCCGGCAGAACAACGGTCGATCACCGCTTGGAAGTTGTGAGCGAAGAGAGTGGAAAAAGTAAAGTTTTAAGCACCCATAAGACGAGAGTAGAGGCCCAAAAGGCTAAAAATAAAGTCGACAAAGACTTAGGAGAGCTCACAAAAATAGAGTTTGATAAAAAATACGACCTCAAAATCCCTCCGGGCTAATTCCAAGTTTATTTACCGACGCACCAAACCTGCTAAACGCAGCCTTCACTTTCAAACCACAGACCCTCAAGGAAAAGCGTAAAAATCCCTATTTTACATAATATATATTATCAAAACTAGAAAGTGAACTTGACGGACGGACTTCTTGAGTTAAGCGGTTGGTTCCGGTTCCCGGAGTTTAGATCCGTCTTAGACGCTATATTGGCACAAAGCACTCGAAAAGTCCTAAAAAACCAAATCCGCGCAGAGCACAAACTTTGAGACCCTGGAAGAAAAAAAATGGCTTCATCATTTCGATTTTAAGACGCTAAAAATTGATTTTAAGGCTTGTCATATGAGCCTACGAGCCCTTGTTGCCCTGAATAAAATAAACGCCGGGATTTTTTCGCCGAAACAGGGGTCTCTTGAAATTCCTTCACGGCCTAAAATTTGTGTAAATTTCGAAAAACTCTAAGCTAGTTCGCTGAGAACTCTCTCGCCGAGATATATTCTACTCCTCGATTATTACGTCTGTTGTTCTGTAGATCTATAGAATTAGCTCTGAAATCCTGTAATTATAAAATCATGCGAAAAGTTACTTAAAGTGTTTAGTTACCACAATTAGTAGAAAAGGCGATCTACTTACCGTGCTTAAAAATTTTGTTCTTTCATCCTTCTAAGTCTACCGAACGACGAACTTTCCTTTAAAGGGGCGGCCCGAACCAAAGAGCTTCAAAGACCGGTGCTTCCAAAGCCACCGCTTCCCCTGACCGTCGGGTCTAAATCCGAAACCAGTTTGAAGGCCACGTGCTCAACTTTTTGGATGACGAGCTGGCATATCTTATCTCCCTTTTTGATTCGAAACTCTTTGCGGGGATCAAGATTTACCAAAATCACTTTTATTTCTCCCCTATATTTTGAGTCAATTAACCCCGGGGTATTAACGATACTTATCCCGTGTTCCAGAGCCAACCCAGACCGCGGCTGGATAAAACCGGCATAGCTTTCAGGAATAGATACGGCAATGCCCGTCGGGACCAGCTTTCTTTCACCGGGTTTTAAGATCAAGTCCTGCGCGCTATAAAGATCGCAGCCCGCGTCTCCGTCATGTGCATACGCTGGGCGAGGTAAATCTTTATCCAGTTGTTTTAGTTCAATCTCCATCTTCTCTCCGTTCTAAAATGAAATGATAGCATAAATTGTCCGCTTTTACTTTACTAAATCCACTTTAATGGGCAAAATGTTTTTAGAAATAAGGTTAAAATCATCGAGGTGGTCAAATTTGCTAAAAGAACTGATTGAAATGGCAAATCTAAAAATTGAACCAGATACCCTTTTGAAAAATGTTAATCTCGTCAATGTATTTTCAAAAGAGGTAATTTCGACCAATGTGGCCCTGGGCAAAGAGAAAATTGCTGGAATTGGCAACGACTACCAGACTGGTAAGGAGGTTTTAGATTTAAAAGGGAAATTTTTACTCCCTGGCTTAATAGACGGACACCTTCACCTTGAAAGCTCCCTCCTTTCCCCGGCGGAATTTACCAAAGCAGCCGTTCCTAGAGGCACTACAAGCATTATCATTGACCCCCATGAAATTGCGAACGTCCTCGGTCTTTCCGGCATAAACTACGTCTTAAGAGCGACTGAGAATCTACCGTTGACCTTTTTCATCATGGCTTCTTCGTGCGTTCCGGCAACTCATATGGAAACGGCCGGCGCTACCCTTTCCGCCCCGGAGATTTCGAAAATTCTCGATAATGACAGGGTTCTTGGATTAGCTGAGTTTATGAACTTCCCCGGCGTTGTGAACGCTGCTCCCGAAGCTCTCGAAAAAATTATGGCCGCTCAAAACAAGGAAAAAATTATTGACGGGCATGCCCCCGGTCTTAGCGGCCCTCAACTTCAAGCTTATCTCGCCGCCGGCATAGGTTCTGATCACGAGTGCTCCACTCCCGAGGAAGCTCTCGAAAAACTGAGATCAGGGATGAGGATAATGATCCGAGAGGGCACGGCCGCTAAAAACTTAAAGGATTTACTTCCCATCGTAACCGACGAGAACTCAAGGAGATGCATTCTTGTCTCCGATGACCTTCATCCGGATGATTTGATGAACCATGGCCACCTCGACCGGATCTTGCGAAAGGCCTTCTCTTTAGGTTTTGATCCCCTAAAAGCGGTCCAGATGCTAACTTTGAATACTGCCGAGTACTTTGGTCTGAAGGGGCTAGGAGCGGTGGCTCCGGGATACTTTGCTGATCTAGTAGTAGTAGACGACCTTGAAAATTTCCGTCCTTATCTTGTTTTTAAACGGGGTCAAATTGTAGCCAAAGAGGGACGGATGGTGTCCGAAGTTTCTAAATATACTGCTGAATCACTAAAAAACACCCTTAATTTTGCTCCTCTTGAGCCTGAAAACCTCAATATTAGAGACACTCAAGAAAAAGTTAAGGTAATTGGTCTTATACCAAACCAAATCGTCACCGAAAAGCTTCTTTTAACCCCGTTATCTGAAAATGGCTTTATCAATTCGGATACAGAGCGAGATATTTTAAAATTGGCGGTAATAGAGCGCCATAAAAAAACGGGCAACATCGGTTTAGGATTAATTAAAGGCCTAAATCTTAAGAAAGGGGCTCTGGCCTCTTCTGTCGCCCACGATTCCCATAACATTATTGTTGTTGGCACCAAAGACGATGAAATGATTTTTGCGGTTCAAAAGCTTAAAGAAGTTGGCGGAGGACTTGTCGTTGTTAACCAGGGAAAAGTTGAAGGTCTTCTTCCCCTTCCCCTCGCTGGTTTAATGTCAGAAAATTCCCTTGAAGAGGTGGTTAAAAATTTGGGAATCCTTGAGGCAGCCGCCCGGAGATTAGGTTGCACCATAGAAAATCCCTTTATAGCGCTTTCTTTTTGTGCCTTGCCCGTTATTCCCGAGCTAAAATTAACTGATAAAGGCCTGATAGATGTGGGTAAATTCTCAATTGTTTCTCTATATGGAGCAGACTGAGGGTGCCAATTCTTATTTCCCAAAGCGTTTTAGAATCAGACCCCCCAAAAGCACTGAAAAGCCAACCGCTAAAAAGGCGATAAGATAAGTT
>DATBWY010000151.1:0-2611 GCA_036514555.1 Candidatus Subteraquimicrobiales bacterium | reverse complement strand
GTTGGACTCACTATTTAGTTTTCAAAGACCTAAGGTGAAAAATAACAAGTGCAAATCTAATTTAGCATAAAAAATGCCGCTGCAACATCTTTTTACAGCGACATATTATAGATTATAAACGAAGCAAATGTAAACCTCTTAGCTTTCTTTATACTTCTATAATGTGCCGCCTCCTGTCTTCCAAATTTTCAAACTCCGACACCTCCTAAGAAGAAGACAACGTACCAAGCTAAATATAGCACCACGCTCTAGCCGTGTCAACACCTTGGAACAAGCAATTTTTAAAAAAATTTTAGAGCTCAACTTGGCTCATCAACGAGTCAACTTTTGATCTTTGGTTTAGTTGTTCGGCTTCTCCTTCGAGGGCTACCGCAAACGGAAAAGAGAGGCTATTTCCATTTTAGTTTTTTATAGCTATTTTGACAAATCTTCGTTTGCCCGCCTGAATAATATCTCCCGTTTTTGGACTGATATCCAAATCGGAAGAGATAATTTCCTCCTGGTTTAGCTTTACCCCGCCCTGCTCGATAAGGCGTCTGGCCTCCGAGTTTGTCTTAGCTAAGCCCGTCTCCCTCAGTAATTCAACTATCCAAATTTTGCCATTTTTAAGAAGCTCCCTAGAAACAGACTTCGAAGGTATTTCTGAGGGGATTTCTTTCCGTTTAAAAACAGAGTCAAACTCCCTCTCGGCCCTCTCGGCCTTTTCTTTTCCCCAGTACAAGGTGACAATTTCCCGCCCCAGACGTCGCTTCAGGTCGGCTGGATGAACTTCTTCCTTCTCCACACCCTGCTCGATCTCTTCGATCTCGCTTAGTGCAAGGGTCGTGGCGAGCTTGAAGTAGCGGATCATTACCTCATCTGGGATGGACATGACCTTTCCAAACATCTCATTTGGCGGCTCCGTTAAACCAATGTGATTACCCAAGCTCTTGCTCATTTTTTGCACCCCATCCGTGCCTTCTAAAATGGGTAAAGTGATCACGACTTGGGTTTCAAGACCGGCTTCTTTTTGAACTTCCCGGCCAGCCAGCATGTTAAACTTCTGATCGGTGCCCCCAATCTCAACATCCGCCTTGAGAATCACGGAGTCATACGCTTGCATGACCGGATAGAGAAATTCGTGCAACCCAATGGAGATATTTCGGTGAAACCGGTTGTGAAAATCGTCTCGTTCCAAGAGCCGGGCGACCGTGAATTTTGCCGCCAGCTCCAGGAGATCTTCGAAGGACATCCGGGAAAACCAGCGACTATTATAGTCGATTATGGTTCTTTCTGTATTTAGTATCTTAAAAGCCTGATCAGTATAGGTTTTAGCATTAATTTTTATGTCTTCGGGCGACAGTTGAGGTCTGGTAACTGACCTTTGGGAGGGATCTCCAATCTTAGCCGTAAAGTCCCCGATGAGCAAAACTACCTTATGCCCAAGGTCCTGAAAATCCTTTAGCTTCCTTAAGGCAACGGAGTGCCCGAGATGAAGATCGGGCGCGGTCGGGTCAACCCCAAATTTAATCACCAGGGGCTCTCTTTTTTCGATCGAGTGCTTAATCTTTGCTCTTAGCTCTTCAGGAAGCAGGATTTCTTCTGTTCCTCTAGAAATAATTTTAAGCTGGTTCTCGAAACTCAAGTTGTCCTGAGGATAAACGAAAGACCGATTCATCTCTTTAATTTCTCCTCTTTAAAGATTTGATCACGGCAAAATAGTATCACACTTAAATAAAGGGTGTCATTAGAGCGAACATTCAGCACCTCAGACCGCTTTTGGTTGGGTAAACCGGGGGCAAGAAAGTTAGCTTAGCGGTTGGCCAAAAATAAGGATACAGGATTTAGGATACAGGGAAAGAACAACCAAACCTAATTTTTGACATGAATCAAAAAACTAAATGTGTTAACCAACTGGTTAATAATCCACATATGTTATAATTTTTATATTTAAGAAACTTTAGGGTAAGCGGTGTCCAGAACCCGAAGAATCCAAAGGAAAAAAAGAAAAACGCGGCTATTAAAACATCTTATGCTCGCGTTTATTTTCGCGTTTCTAGGGTTAATGGTGATATTGGGTATAGCCTTCGCGAGCTTCGCAAAAGGACTCCCTAAGCTGGAAAACCAGGCTATTAAAAAAAGTCCTCAGACCTCCAAAATGTACGCGGCCGATGGCACGCTGGTGACCGACTTTTTTGTTGAACAAAACCGGGTTATTATTCCCTTGTCTCAAATTCCCATCCATCTGCAACACGGCGTAATTGCCATCGAAGATAAGAGGTTCTATGAGCATCGCGGCGTGGACTTGGAAGCGATCGCCCGAGCTTTCGTGACCAATCTTGAACAAGGCCAAATCGCAGAAGGAGGAAGCACCCTTACTCAGCAATATGTAAAGAACGCCCTCATCCAACCGGAAAGGACACTCACTCGAAAAATAAAAGAAGCCTACCTCGCTTCTCAGGTCGAAAAAAAATACAGCAAAAAGAAGATTTTAGAAAAATACTTAAATACCGTGTATTTTGGAGTAAACACCTATGGAATAGAAACGGCCGCCGAAACTTTCTTTGGTAAAGCAGCGAAGGATTTAAGTTTGGCTGAATCAGCTCTGTTGGCCGGGGTAATCAAGTCACCC
>DATBWY010000150.1:0-2362 GCA_036514555.1 Candidatus Subteraquimicrobiales bacterium | reverse complement strand
ATCTCGATTCAAACTTTTTTCCAGCTCGTCCGGGTTACCGGCCGCTTTTATGACATACGGGGTGCCAAGACGAATAAAATTCGCCAGGATGGTGGTGCCGACGCAGCGAACAGCACTGGTTGAGATGAGCCTTTGATCGTTAACAGCGATCGCTTCAGCGCCCCCACTCCACAAGGCATTGATAACTGCCCTTAAATCATAATCATGGATTATGTAGTTATTCGGGTCCTCGCCCGACGGCACCGTGGGGTTGTCCTCTAAGGTCACCTCAATCCCTGGTCCATTAACCGCGGCGAAGCCGGCTTCAGTCTTTAGGTCCTGCAGTTCTTTTGTGAAAGAAGTAAGCTCTCCACGCTCGGAAGCAGCCCGTTTTTCCTCTTCAGTCAGCGAGGCTCTTAGTTCTTTCAAATCACTTTTTAATCTCTCCCGCTTTTGTTCAAGTTCCCTAACAACCTTAATTAGCTGCCCTTTCCGGGACAGAGGACTTGTCTTGAGGCCCGTCTGTTTCGCATAGAATGAAGTAGTTAGGAGTAAGCCTAAAATCGTTAAAATAATAACCACTGAAATATTTAGGCGTTTCATTACCTTACAACCTCAAACTGGTCTTCAAGCTTAAAAAGCTTTAAAGAGTAATTTTTAAGCTCCTGAAGATACTCTTTTGAGCTGGCTTCCACATAGATGCGCACCAGAGGCTCAGTGCCTGAAGCTCTGAAAAGAACCCAATTTTGGTGCGAGAGATAAAGTTTAATCCCGTCTTTGTCGTCTAACTTTTCGACCCTTAGATCACCAACAAAAGCCGGGGGGTTATTTTTTAAGGATTCAAAAAATTGGGTTTTTTTCGGGTCCGAGCAGTTGACATCCATGCGAGAAGTAACGTGATAACCGTATTGCTTATAAATCTCTTCCAAAAGAAGTGACAAAGGTTTTTTCTCATAAGCGGACATCTCTGCCAGAAGCAAATCAGCCAAAATCCCGTCTTTTTCCGGAATGTGGCCAAGAATACTTAAGCCTGCGCTCTCTTCTCCACCTAAAACAACCGTTTTCTTTCGCATCATCTCGCCGACGTGTTTGAAACCAACAGGCGTTTCGATAAGGTCAACCCCGTATTCAGAAGCTATCTTGTCAAGCAGGTGAGTGGTGGCAACAGATCTTACGATCGCCCCTTTCAACTTCTTTGTTTTGAGAAGATGAACCGCTGCCAAGGCTAACGCCTGATTCGGAAAAACGTATGAGCCATTGGAATCGACCACTCCAAACCGGTCTCCATCGCCATCCAAAGCCAATCCGAGATCGGCTTTCTTTTTTAAAACCTCCTGAGCGAGTTGTTTTAGATTTTCGTATGAGGGATCCGGTGACATCGAACCGAAAAGAGCGTCTTTATTGGCGTGAATTGATTCCGTTTGGCAACCGGCCGCCTGAAACAGAGCGTCCATTACCCCCTGGCCCGCTCCGTACAGAGGATCCAGAATTACTTTAAGTTTTTGCCTCTGAAGAATATCAAAGTTAAGAAGACTTTTAAGATGGTCTAGATACTGCTCGCTAGGATCGATCAGCTCTACTAAAGGGCTTTTAAGAATATTTTCGGTTTTGTCCTGAGATACCGACGACGTTCGAGGCCTCCGTTTAGCATTAGCAGTTTTGATTTTTTTAATATTTCCTTCAATTTGTGAGGTAATCTTGGTGGTAGCCGGACCGGCATAGTCAGGAATAAACTTTATGCCGTTATATTGGGCTGGATTATGACTAGCCGTGAACATAATAGCTCCGGCCGCTTGGTAAGCCTTAATAGCAAAGGCAACCATGGGAGTAGGACGATGCTCTTCATGAAAATAGACGGATATATCATTGGCAACCAAAACCTCGGTACAGGCTTTCGCAAATTCTTGTGAAAGAAAGCGGGTGTCATAACCCACAACCAGCTTCAACTGGGACCCGGAAGTCGGTCTTGACTGTTGACTGTTGACTGTTGACTGTTGACTGGTTTTAAGGTAATCGCAAATGGCTTGAGTAACGAGCCTCACATTCTCAAAGGTAAAATCGTCCGCGATAATGCCCCGCCACCCGTCAGTTCCAAATTTTATTTGTGTCACTGTTCCTCCCAATTTTTTTATGCCCATAAAACAGATTTTAAAAAGTAAACCAGAAATAAGAATTTAGATGGACACAATCTCCTTTATAAACTTTATATAATTGTTAACTTCAGCCTGAGCCCGACTTTCGGAATCGGCTTCGGCATAGATTCTAAATACGGGTTCCTCGGGGTCTGGAAGAATCAAAGCCCACCGATTTGTGTCAAAAATCTTTATGCCGTCGATTAACTCGACTTTTTTATCACGAGTTCTCTCCATTAAGCGGCGCATGA
>DATBWY010000149.1:0-4543 GCA_036514555.1 Candidatus Subteraquimicrobiales bacterium | reverse complement strand
TTCTGGAGTTCCGAAATGCTCCAGTAAAATTTTCTTTCTTTTCTCGCCGATTCCCGGAATCTGGTCAAAGATGGACATGACCATTTTTTTACCTCTCAAATTCCGGTGATAGGTGATGGCAAACCGATGGGCTTCATCCCTTATCCTTTTAAGAAGAGTAAGAGCCTTTGAGGAAGGAGGTAGATTGAGGGGCTCTTTTTGGCCCGGTTGATAGATTTGTTCCTCTTTTTTGGCTAAAGCCGCGACCGGGATATCCTTAATCTCAACCGCTTTTAAGGCCGCTAAAGCCGCCGAAAGTTGGGGTTTCCCTCCATCTACAACAATTAAATCCGGTTTAAAACGAAACTTTGACAGGTAGTCAAAATCCTTGGCCACCAGTCTTTCCAAGCGGCGCCTAATAACCTCGCTCATCATCGAAAAATCGTCTTGCCCGGTTACCCATTTCACTTTGAACCGGCGGTAATCCGTCCGCTTGGGCTCGCCGTCCTCAAAAACAACCATCGAACCCACTGCTTCCCTCCCCTTTAAGGTTGAGATATCAAAACACTCAATGCGTTCTGGAATTTTATCGAGCTTCAATTGCTCTTTGAGTTCGGTAAGTTCTCGCGCTCGCCGGTCCATGCTCCATTGCCTTTTAGTTTGAAATATTTCCAAGGAAGTCTCGGCATTTTTTTTGACCAGTTCCAGGAGCTTTCTTTTTCCACCCCGTTTAGGCGCCTTAATGGTGACACTTGCGCCTCTTCTTTTGGTGAGCCATTTTTCAATTAGCTCGTGGTCACTGATGTCATCGGGGATAAATATTTGAGGCGGGATCGCCGAAGTCATTTGGTAGTACTGCTCCAAAGCGGATTCCAGCAAATCCCCCGCTCCCTCCTTCGGCAAGACTTCGGCGGGCAAGCCTATCTCTAGGATGTAGCTTTCACTCCCTAAAAGTTTACCCTGGCGGATCTGGAAAACCTGGACGCAGGCGAGCTCTTGATCTGTGGCGAGACCAAAACAGTCCTCGTCCTCCTTGACGGGAAGAACAACTTTCTGACGCTCTTGGATTTGTTTGGCCGCTTCTAATTGATCTCTCAGGGTGGCCGCTTTCTCAAATTGAAGGTTTTGGGCGGCAATCTTCATCTTGTTCTCTACGATCTTTATAACTTTTTCGGTCCGCCCATCGAGGAAGAGCCTTATCCCCTTGATTGATTCGGCATATTCCTGGGGGGTAATAGCGCCAATGCAAGGGCCGGGACAACGTTTGATGTGGTAATCAAGACAAGCGGAACCGCTTTTTTGGAGACGCCTGAATTTCGCCGCCGAACAAGTGCAAACCGGAAAAACTTTTCTTAAAGCGCCTAAAGTTTCTCGAAGGGCCCAAACCTTGGTGTATGGGCCGTAGTACTTGACCCCTTTAAGGTGCGGTTCCCGGGTAACTCTAACCCGTGGAAACTCATCGGCCATGGTAATAGCGACGTAAGGGTAACTTTTATCGTCGCGATAGCTTACGTTAAAAGACGGCCGGTACTTTTTTATCAGCGTTAACTCGAGCGCTAGAGCTTCCTCCTCGTTGTCGGTAATAAGAATGTCAAAGTCCGTGATTTTTTCCGTCAGAGCCTTGGTTTTTAACAGATGAGGCGGAAGGGCGTGAAAATAGGAGGACACCCGATCCCTTAGGGAACGGGCTTTGCCCACATAAAGCACCTCACCCCGGGAATCTTTGAAAATGTAAACCCCAGGACGGCGGGGCACCTGTTTTAACTGGTTTAAAAGTTTCTCTTTAGGTAACATTTATTTAAAGACTCCTGGACTTTGCAAATTCTTAATATTCCAACGGTTAGTCACTCTATCCCAGAATTCATAATTGGCTTTCTTGGGTTTGAGAAGACCCGCCACTTTCAACGAGGAAGTCCCAAGCAACTTGAGCTGAGAGTGAGCCGAAGGGTAGCGGCCTAATAATTAACCGTGGTTTGAACAGCGCGGGCTACTTTTTCTCTCTCGAGAATTTTCTTTAGAAACTTCCCCGTGTAGGAGCGGGGGCTTCCGGCCACCTTTTCGGGAGTTCCTTGGGCTACGATGCGTCCTCCCTCTTCGCCCCCTTCGGGGCCCAAATCAACGATATAGTCGGCCGTCTTTATCACATCTAAGTTGTGCTCGATTACTAAAACCGTATTTCCCCCTTCAACCAGCCGGGAAAGCACCCCTAAGAGCTTGTTTATATCGTCAAAATGAAGCCCGGTCGTTGGTTCGTCCAGGATATAAAGGGTTTTTCCGGTTCCTCTCTTGGAAAGCTCCGCCGATAGTTTTACCCGCTGGGCCTCCCCGCCGGAGAGGGTAGGCGCTGGTTGTCCTAACTCGATGTAGCCTAGACCAACATCATTGACGGTCTGAAGCTTCCGTCTGATCGAAGGGATATTTTCAAAAAAATCAAGCGCCTCCTCGACGGTCATATCAAGCACTTCAGCGATGTTTTTTCCCTTAAATTTGACCTCTAAGGTCTCCCGGTTGTATCGTTTTCCCTTGCAAACTTCACATGGTATATAAACATCCGGCAGAAAATGCATCTCAATCTTAATCTCGCCATCGCCCTGGCAGGCTTCGCACCTTCCTCCTCTGATATTAAAACTAAACCGGCCCGGTTTATAGCCTCTAACTCTTGCCTCCGGAACCTCGGCAAAGATTCTTCTGATCTCATCGAAGGTCTTGGTATAGGTGGCCGGGTTTGAACGCGGCGTCCGGCCGATGGGTGACTGGTCAATTTCGATCACCTTGTCGACGTGCTCTATTCCCTCGAGACCCTCGTGTTTGCCGGGGATTTCTTTGGACTTATAAAAAATGGCCGCCAAGGCTTTGGATAAGATGTCCGAAACCAGGGTACTTTTTCCCGAACCTGAAACCCCGGTAATACAGACAAAGAGCCCCAAAGGAATGGAAACGTCAATTTTTTTCAAGTTGTGTTCGGCCGCCCCCTTGATTACCAGGTTCTTTCTTTGAGGTTTTCTTCGCCGCGAAGGAACAGGAATTTTCAGCTCCCCCTTCAGATACTTTCCGGTAATCGACTTAGGCGAAACCAACATATCATCGAGGGTTCCGGCCACCACAATTTCTCCGCCGTGGACGCCGGCTCCAGGACCAATGTCTACCAGGTAATCTGCGGCTCTTATGGTTGCTTCGTCATGCTCAACGACAATCACGGTGTTACCCAAATCCCGCAAGTTCTTTAAGGTTTCGATCAGCCGATTGTTGTCGCGCTGGTGAAGTCCGATGGACGGCTCATCCAAGATGTAAAGAACGCCCGCTAGTCCCGAGCCAATTTGGGTGGCGAGCCTTATCCTTTGAGCTTCCCCGCCGGCCAGAGTGGCGGCTGCCCGGTCAATAGTTAAATAATCGAGTCCGACGGCAATTAAAAAGTTAAGACGTTCCCTTATCTCTTTTAAAATCCTCCGGCCAATTAGAAATTCCTTCTCCGAAAGTTTGAGACCATCGATAAAGGCAAGAGCATCGCTGGCTGGCTTTTTACAAAACTGGTAAATGTTGACTTTGGCTATAGTCACAGCCAGGCTCTCGGGTTTTAGGCGGGCTCCGTCGCAAGCGGGACAGGCTTTAATCCTCATATACTCCTCGATTTTTTGCCGGGCATAATCGGACTGGGCCTCCTTATAACGCCGGCCAAGGCTGCCAATAACTCCCTTATACGTAGTGTAGTAACTTCTTGTCCTTCCGGTTAAGCTCCGGTATCTCACGTAAACCGGTTCATCGCTGCCGTGCAGAAGAACATCTTTCTCGTCATCATCCAAATCCTTGTAGGGAACATCCATATCGATGGCGTATTCCTCGCAGATGGCCTGAAGGATTTTGCGGTAAAAATCAACCCGGGTGTGGTAAAAAGGAGCAATAGCCCCTTCTCTTAAGGAAAGGTTGGGGTTGGGAACAACCAGTTCCGGGTCCACCTCCATCTTGGTGCCTAATCCACCGCAGTGAGAACAAGCCCCATAAGGACTGTTGAAAGAGAACATCCGAGGCGTTAGCTCCTCTAGGCCGATCCCGCAGTGAAGACAGGCGAATTGCTCGCTAAAGGTAAGCTCTTTTTGATCGATTACGTCAACGGTGACAATTCCTTCCGCTAGTTTAAGAGCGGTTTCAATTGAGTCGGCTAGTCTTCGCTCGATGCCCTCTTTCATCACCAGTCTATCCACGACCACTTCGATCTGGTGGGCTTTGTAACGGTCTAACCTTAATTCCTGGTCTTCTGAAGAATCGAGTTCTCTGACTTCTCCATCCACCCGAACCCTG
Source organism: Candidatus Subteraquimicrobiales bacterium (assembly GCA_036514555.1). Taxonomy (GTDB): domain Bacteria; phylum Actinomycetota; class Aquicultoria; order Subteraquimicrobiales; family DATBWY01; genus DATBWY01. The sequence goes on along the minus strand of DATBWY010000149.1, from coordinate 268 downwards.
GTGAAACCCTCTTTCTTAAGCTCCTTAAACAGCTCGCTGTACTCACCTTTTCTGCTTCTAACAATGGGAGCTAATACTTGGAACTTGGTTGCTGGCTCCAGCTTAAGAACCTGCTCGATAATTTGCTGGGGGCTCTGTTTAACTATTTCCCTCCCACAATTGGGACAGTGAGGGATACCAGTTCGGGCGTAAAGGAGCCTTAGGTAATCGTAAATCTCGGTGACCGTTCCCACCGTTGACCTCGGATTCCTGGTGGTGGATTTTTGAT
>DATBWY010000148.1:0-2821 GCA_036514555.1 Candidatus Subteraquimicrobiales bacterium | reverse complement strand
GTCAGACGGATTCGTGTTCATGGGGCCATGAAAGGAGTTATCTCCAGCACTGATTTGGACGAAAAAAGTCTCATAAATAAGGCCAAAAACGCCACCGGTTTGCTGGGCCGGGATTTGGTTAAAGGGGTTACGTGTGATCGGCCTTATCTTTGGAATGGCCAACAGGTATCCGACACCATTACCGACAAGCGCTTCAAGGTTGTCGCCTTTGATTTTGGAATAAAATTGAATATCTTAAGGGAGCTTACAGAGAGGGGCTGTGAAGTGAAGGTGGTTCCGGCCGCCGCTTCGGCCGAAGAAGTCTTAGGTGATAACCCCGATGGCATTTTCCTTTCTAACGGACCAGGTGATCCTAAAGGGGTGTTTTATGCTGTTGAGACTCTAAGGAAACTTCTGGGAAAAGTCCCGGTCTTCGGGATCTGTTTGGGCCACCAACTATTAGCCTTAGCTTTAGGTGGAGAGACTTATAAACTCAAGTTTGGCCATCGAGGGGGTAATCACCCGGTTAAAAATTTGCTTACCGAAAAAGTGGAAATTACCACCCAAAACCATGGTTTTGCCGTCGACCCCACGAAGTGGGGAGGGACAAAGCACGAGGTACGAAGGACGAAAGTACTTCCGGGTTTTGGGAGAGCAGAAATTACTCATATCAATCTTAATAATGGAACGGTTGAGGGACTACGCGGTTTGGATATCCCGGCTTTTTCGGTTCAGTATCATCCCGAGGCGTCCCCCGGGCCGCACGACTCCAAGTATCTATTTTCCAATTTTATAGATTTAATGAGTGATATAAAATGAATAAAGTAAACACCAATTCTTAAATGGAGGTGCGAAGTGTTTGAGAAGCTTTTAGTACCAACCGATTTTTCCTCCGCCACCGAGAAAGTTCTTGAATATGTGGGAGGGCTTAAAAAACTCGGAGTTGAAGATGTGCTTTTGGTTCACGTAAGCCTCAGGGACGGGCAAGAAGACATGGTTTTGGCGGAGCGCGAGAGAAGGATTTCCACCCGGATGCAAAAGGAGAAAAAAATTGTCGAAACGATGGGCTTAAAGGCCCGGCCTCTTTTCCTAAGAGGCAATCCCCCAGACGAAATTCTGAAACTCGCCACCGAAGAGAATGTTTCCATGATAGTTTCGGGTTCGCACGGGAAAGGCCCCTTGGATGAGATTCTTATGGGAAGCACCTCCGAAAAACTCGGTCGAGAGTCCCAAACCCCCGTTTTATTGGTTAGATATGGTATTCTCGAAGAAAAACCGAAAGAGATGGTTCAGAAATTTGCTACAAATGCTTTTAAAAAAGTTCTTTTCCCCACTGACTTCTCAACCTGCTCGGAACGCGCCTTAAGGTTCATAAAAGAAGTCTTAGTCGGGGCTGGTCTGGCAGAAGTTGTCCTCACTCACGTGGTGGACGACAGGCATATCTTAACACTGAGCCGCCGCGAAAAACTTAAAAAAGAACACAAGGAGACCTTAAATAAAGTTAGAAATAGGTTGCGAGGCCCATTCAAGGTTTCCTCCCATCTTTTAGTGGGCTATCCGGTGGCGGAACTTTTGCGCCTCGCCGGAGAAAAAGAAGTTAACACCATCGTGATTGGTTCCCACGGCAAAGGAATCGTTAAGGAAGCCTTTTTGGGTAGCGTTTCCCAAAATTTGATCCGGATGGCTAACAAACCCGTTCTCGTTGTCCATTAAAGTTAAGTCAAAAGTCAAAGGTCAGTTAAAAGTTTAAAGTTGAAAGTTGAAAGTAAGCCCAAATTCAAAATCCAAAGTGATAAAAGCGCTTTAAGAGCATCTAAAAAACTTACGGCTGATGAATATCTGCCTATGGCAGAGGCTGAACATCCAAGAGGCGGTTGACTGTTTGTGGAGGAAAATGCCTAAACGAACCGACATCAAAAAAATCTTAATTATTGGCTCTGGGCCCATCGTCATCGGGCAGGCTTGTGAGTTTGATTATTCTGGAACCCAGGCTTGCAAGATTTTAAAAGAGGAAGGCTACCAAATTATTCTCGTAAACAGCAATCCCGCTACCATTATGACTGACCCGGAGTTTGCTCACCGGACTTACCTTGAACCAATTACCCCTTCCATAGTGGAGAAAATTATTGCCGAGGAATTACCCGATGCTCTGCTGCCTACTTTGGGGGGACAAACCGGTTTAAACATGGCGGTTTCCCTGGCCGAAAGTGGAGTTTTGGCAAAGTTCGGGGTGGAGTTAATCGGAGCCAACTTAGAGGCGATTAAAAAAGCCGAAGACAGAAGTTCCTTCAAAGAGGCAATGAAAAAGATTGATTTAGAGGTTCCAAAAAGCCGGTACTGTCACAATCTGATCGAAGCCTTAGAAACAGCGGAAAAGTTTGGCTTTCCTTTAGTGGTGCGCCCCAGTTTTACCCTGGGAGGGACCGGGGGCGGCATTGCCTACAACTTAGAAGAGTTTCGAGACACTGTCTCTAAGGGGATTATGCTTTCGCCGGTAAAGGAGGTTCTGGTAGAGGAGTCGATGGCCGGCTGGAAAGAATATGAGCTTGAAGTGATGCGGGATATCAAGGACAACGTTGTAATCGTGTGCCCCATTGAAAATTTTGACCCCATGGGGGTCCATACCGGGGATTCTATCACCGTCGCTCCGGCCCAGACTCTTTCCGACAAAGAGTACCAGGTTTTAAGAGATGCCTCCATTGCCATCATGAAGGAGATCGGGGTTGAAACCGGCGGCTCCAACATTCAATTTGCCGTTCATCCGGAAACCGGGAGGTTAGTCGTTATCGAGATGAACCCGAGGGTTTCCAGGTCTTCTGCTCTGGCGTCTAAAGCCACCGGG
>DATBWY010000147.1:0-7442 GCA_036514555.1 Candidatus Subteraquimicrobiales bacterium | reverse complement strand
GGGTTGTGCTTTTTTAAGAATTTTTCCGCCTTGGTTCGAGTAGCCTTTCGAGAACCCTTAAGCTGTTTTTTAGCGAAGGAAATTACGCCGGATTTATCGCGAATTTGGTCAAAGTACTCATCAAAGGCGATAAGTGATTTTCCAACCAGAATCTCAGTACATTCCGGAGTGGGCACCGGTGCTTCTTCGACTTTTAACAGGTGACTGGTTATCCTGTCTTCAAAGGCCGGTTTTGCCCTAGCGATTTTACCTGAATTTTCAACGACATGGGCCGCGGTGACAAGACTCCCTTCGTTGAGGGCGCCATAGAATTTTTCGAAGACTTGGTCAAATTTTCGCTCAGTATCTACGGAGGTCAGATTAGCAATAACGTCTTGAGCGTTCCATTTGAGGATATTATTGTCGTTATCAAGGAGTGTGATAAAAAAATCGAAATGGGGATAGAGTTTTTGGGGATTTTTTTCGCTTATAAGGCTCAGGGCTTTGGCGGACTTAAATTTTACCTGGGAGTTCTTTGAAGTAATTCCCTCCAGAATCTCCGGAAGGAGGTCCAGTTTGTTCATAACATCTTGCGCGATGTCTTCAGCCGTCTTCTCTTTTGTATCAAGCTCGAAAAAGTTTTTCTTATCCATCGCGCTCCCTCTTTTCTATTCTGTTAGATGCCCAAGGGAATTTCAAGAGTTTCAAGCACGAAATATTCCATTACTAGCAGTAATTTGGGTTGCAATAAGCTCGCAAAACCTTCGCATAAGGTTTTAACTCAACAAATTGTCTTTATTTAGCTGATTCGTCGCTTTGCATCATCCCAAAGATATTGCTCTCCGTATCGTTACAAAAGGCGAGCCACCCCACCCCGGGCACGGCCACCTTAGGGACGATAACTTTGCCGCCGTTTTCGGTCACTTTTTTCACGGCATCATCAACGGAAGCTACATCAATCGTGCACCGATAGGCTATCAAGCCTTCATTTCCCGTTAGGGGCTGTTCTCTCTGCCAGATACCCCCATTAATTCCCGGTTTATCCTCGGGACCGGTCGTAATCAGCCAGTACGGTTGGGGTCCCTCCCACTTTTGAATCTCCCAGTCAAAAACTTTGCGGTAAAACTCAGCGGCGCGTTCGGGACTATCAGCCGCGATCTCAAAATGAACTAACCTCCCCATCTCTTCCCCTTTCACTAAAAAATCCGTTTAGGTGTTTTATTCATTATACCTAAAACAATCGGTTGTGTGATCGTTAACCATCCCAACCGCCTGCATGAAAGCATAGCAGATCGTCGAGCCGACGAACTTAAAACCCCGCTTTTTGAGAGCTTTACTCATTAGGCCTGACTGTTCTGTTTGAGCCGGCAAATGCTTAAGACTTTGCCATCTGTTTTTAAGGGGTTTTCCGCCAACAAATTCCCAGATATACTTGTCAAACGAGCCAAATTCTTTTTGGACCTCTAAAAATTTTTGAGCGTTATTTATGGTGGCCTCAATTTTTAGCTTATTTCGAATGATGCCCGAGTTATTTAAGAGATCTTTAACCTCTTTTTCACCGTATCTTGAGATGATGAGGGGATTAAAATTTTTAAAGGCTTTTCGGTAATTCTCACGCTTCGTCAGAACGGTTTGCCAGTTGAGCCCGGCCTGGGCTCCTTCTAAAATGAGAAATTCAAATAGTTTTCGGTCGTCGTGAACTGGTACGCCCCATTCTTCATCATGGTAAGCCGTCATAAGCTCGCCGGAATTTGCCCAAACGCAGCGTTTTTTCTCCACCATTTTAGTTCTCGCTTTCGATCTTTAGCTCTAAATACAAATTTAAGGCCAGACCAACTGGATGGTTAACTTGCGTCCACCTAAGATTCTTTGATCCGGAACAAGTTTTTGGCGTTTTCTGTGGTTATGCGGGATATCTCATCGAAAGAGACTTCCTTAATTTCAGCGAGCTTTCTAGCAATTTCACCGACGTAAGCCGGCTCGTTCCTTTTTCCGCGACGCGACTGTGGCGCCAAATAGGGGCAGTCCGTTTCGACCATTATTTTTTCTAAAGAAACTTTCTTGAGCATCTCCTCTTTTTTAGCGCCTACGTTATAGGTGATGTTTCCGGTAAAGGAGAGATAAAAACCAAGGTTGAAAAATTTTTGAGCAGTTTCCAAATCCCGCCCAAAACAATGAACAACCCCTCGCGGAGAAGCCTCTACCTGATACTCTTTTTTGTCGAGGAGTGCGAGGAGGTCATCATCGGATTCGCGGTTGTGAAGAATTATCGGTTTTTTAACCGCGTTGGCTATTTTGACAGTCTTTTTAAAAACCTCTTTTTGTTTCTCCCGGGAAGAACGGTGAAAATAATCTAGTCCGGTCTCCCCCACCGCGACTACTTTGGGGTTTTGAGCCAACTCCAAAAACGCAGGCTCATGAAAATCGTCCTCATCAACTTCAATGGGATGAAGCCCTACAGCCGCGTAGATTCCCTTTTCGTAGTTTTCGGCAATTTCGACCGCTTTTTTGCTGGTTGCCAAATTGCTTCCCACATTAATAATCCCTTTGACACCGGCATCAAAGGCTCTTCTAATGGCGCGTTCCCAGTCTTTATTAAACGGCTTAAAATTGAGATGAGCGTGAGTATCAATTAACATAATTCAAATTTTAATCAAGACACAAGAAAAACGAAAGCTCTCCTTGGCATCTTTGGTTCAGCCAACGAAGAGCTTTCATCCAGAGTTTAGGGATCAGAAGAAGTTGCCCGGAGAACTTCCAGCGGGATCTGTGTCATTACGCTGATTTAGCTCTCACGATCTCTTCAATCTCCTTCTTTGTTTTTTCGAGAACTTTCTTAATGGCCTTAATCTTTTCGGCGTCAGGCACACTCCGTCTTGCCGCGTCCGCAATGGTATAGAAAACTTTTCTTAATTCAAACATCAAATTTACGCGTTCCTCGCCGCCCGGAGGACAACATTCGCTCATCCGCTCGCGGTGCTTTTTGACCTTTTCTTTATGCTCCTTTATATAGGCCGTGCCTTCGTCCGTTAATTCATAAACTTTTTTGCCGTTCTCCTCTTTAACCCGCAAGTGGCCGATATCCTCGAGCATCTGAAGAGTTGGATATACAGTGCCAGGACTCGGGCTGTAGTAACCCCCGGTTCTCTCTTCAATTTCCCGAATAATATCGTAACCATGCCTCGGCTTCTCAGCAATGACGTCAAGAATCAGATACTTAAGGGCTCCTCTTTCGAAAAATCGGGTTCTCCTGCCCCGATGCATCCATGGACCCGGATACATTTAAACCTCCTTTCTCTCTTTGCCCCTAGAATATTATAAAATATATTTCGATATATCGCAATATATCTAAACAGTGCGAGCTTTTTGCTAACAAACCCCCGTGATAAAATACAGATAAACGAATATCTCGGTGAAAGAGACGCAATTATACAAAGGCTGGCCGGGCTGGGCCGTTAAGTGAAATTACCTTGGGGAGAGGGCAACAAACTCAGAAGATTGGGGGGAAGAGAAATGAAAACTAAGACGATTCACCAGTCCGTGATCATCAAAGCGAATCCTCATGAAATTTATGAAATGCTTATGGATTCTGAGAAGCACTCCCGGATGATCGGGGACGAGGCGAAAATCAGCCGAGAGATCGGCGGAAGAGTCAGTGCCTGGGGCGACTATGTTGACGGAGTCAACCTTGAGCTGGTGCCAGACAGAAAAATCGTCCAGAAATGGCGTGCAAACGATTGGCCATCAGGTCACTACTCTACGGCCACTTTCGAATTACCGGAGGCTGAAGACGCTACTGAGTTGGTATTCACCCAAAAAGATGTTCCGGAAGATTTCTGTGAGGGCATTTCCCAAGGTTGGTGGGACTATTACTGGACGCCCATGAAAGAGACCCTTGAGTGAGCGCCAATCTCAGAACGTTCAGCAAGAGAATAATGGGTGGTCCGCCAAAGTAGGCACACTAAAACTAAAACTTCAGTTCGTTTACTTTTTCCCAGTTATTTTCGTCAAGCACCATAATTTGATCATCGCCGATTATGAATAGAAAATCGTCGAGAAAGATGGCTCTGCGAGCCGAAATTTCTTCAACTTTTTTAGCCAGACTAAGCTTATCGCCTTTGTACGAGATAATGTAGCCGGATTGACCACCCGGCACAAAAAATACCTGGTGTTTTTCGTCCAAGAGAAAGGCGTGATGGGTTAGGAGAACATCAGACCAAGTCGCGTCCAGAATATATTTATCCAATTCTTTTGGCTGTTCTGGGTTAGAGACATCAAAAAGGGAAGCTTTTACTTGGGCGCCCTCTTGACCCACCCCCAGGACTTTGTCCTCAGAGATGGGCTGTAAGTAGCTTGAGTATCCCGGAATCTTAAGCTCTCCTTTAAGTTTAGGTTTTTCCGGGTCGGCCAATTCCAGCACGTAAAAGGGATCAGTTTGCCTAAAGGTGACCAGAAATCCTTTGTCCTCCAGGAACCGGACCGAATAGATTTTTTCGGTTAAGCCCAGGTCTTTGACGAAACCACGAATGCTTAAGTTCTCCCCTAAAATATAAACGTCATTGGAGCTTTTCGCTTCGCCGAAACCGGGAAAGAACGTCTGGGGACCTCTCTCACCCACGGTCGTGGCAATTCTTAAGTTGCCCTTATATTCATCCAAAGCAAACTGATTTAAGGGATAGCCTGGAACTTGCCCGCTTGCTAAGATTTTAAGATCATCAAGCCCTATTTTTGCGATTCCTGTCTTTTCAAGGTCTCTTTTGTGCTGATCATAATAATTGGTCATTCGTTTGGATAACTCTTTTTGAACTCCTTCGCGCTCAGCATCCTGAAGCGAGTTTAGATAGCTTTGCCAGATATTTTGAAGTTCAAAGAGTTTTGCCGCCTCGCTTATATCATAACCAGAAAGCTTCTTAACCTTGTCTAAGGTTGAGGAAGGAACAAGACCCAGCCCTCGCTCGATAAGAAAACTTTGGAAAAATTTCATTGGATTTTCAGCGTATGAGTAAGTAACGTAGACTGCCTTTTCGGACATGTAAACAACTGAACTGCCAGACGAACCCAGGAAAGAAACTTTGCTTTTGGTTTCTCCTGAGTCCGGATCTAATGTAAGAACTGAGAAAGTAGAATCCACCGGAACCGTAACGATCGGGTGATAAATTTCTTTATACTCGATGTTTAGGGACGCTCCGTTTAAGTTTAAAATTTTTATGGAGGGCTCAGGTTGATTGTTAATGAGAGTTTGAGTAATCAAATAAATTTTGCCCTTGTAGAGCCTTGCGGTCACAACAGAGGTCGTATCCTCTAATTTCATGTTCCATTTCTTCTCGGGCGATTTAGGATTAGAAACGTTATAACCAGTTATTTCTTGCCCCGAAAAAACCACAAGCGTATTTTTGTTGAGAAGCAAGTCTCCTGATTTCTCAATTTCACCCTCGAGACCCAGAGATTTTGGCGGAAAGGCCTTGATAACTTTCGCCTTAACTTCTAATGAAACATCAGGTGGTTGAGAAAGGCGGGATTCGGGTGGCACCGGCGCTATCTCGGTACCCGGAGAAAATGGTTGAATCTGCGCAACAGGATTGGGTGAAAAGTAGATTATTTCCCCATCCGTTTTCACGATGTCCGGCTCGTCTATTCCTTTGACTTGAACGGTTGTCTCAGAAACTCTTCCCGGAACTTCGGTAGCCGCGCCTCCCTGGCCAAGGTTTCCCAGACGCTGTCCCCCATGTTCCGATGGTGCTGATAGCATTTTCATGGTCTCGACTTGCGGATAAAATCCACCGAAAAAATCTTGTTGGGCCGAGGCTTGGGCAAGATAATCCCGGAACTCCCGGGCGGAAGCAAACCTTTTAATGCCCAGATTTTCCGCGGTTTTATCTCGAAAGGAGCCCTCCGGCTTTAAGAGCAAACCCCAAACGGTCCCGCCAACGACCGCAACCAAAAAAACGGCCGCCACAGCCTGCCAAATCGGCTGGACCCAAAGTTGCTTCAATCTCTCACCAAATCCTGGTTTCTGACGGGCCTCATTTTCTCCCATTTTTACAAGAAGCCGTTCTTTTAGTTCACCTTTGAAAGAAGCGCTGGGAGCGACTTCACTGCCTCGAAGTTTCTCGGCTAGCTCGAGCAGCTCTTGAAACTCAGTCGGATAATCGGTAAGATCGACCTTTTCGCCAGCTAGTATCCTCTCAATTATTTTGGAGAAATCTGAGGCAAATTTCTCATCTTTTTTCTTAGCCATTTTCATCCTCCAAAAACTTCGCCCTCAGTTTACGTATGGCCCGGTAAAGTACGGTTCCCACGTTTGACTCACTCAGGCGGTGCAGCCTAGCGATCTCGCGGTTTGTTAAACCGCTTCCGAACTTCAGTGATATTATTTCCTGCTCTAAATCAGAAAGGCCTGAAAGATATAAAAATAATCTTTGAAGCTCTTCGTTTTTAAAAACCTCATCGGTACCGTGGCTTACCTGGCCATGGGGATTAGCAACGCTTGTTACCTCAGTAGCTGTCGTTACCTCACGGCTAGACTTCCTGTAAAAGTCAACCAGAGTATTGCGAGCGATTGCAAACAACCAAGTAGAAAAAGAGGCTTTGTCGGCTGAATATCTATTAAATTTCTTTAAGGCCTTTTCAAAGACGGTAGCGGTTAAATCCTCAGTCACATTAACATCCCTCACCCGGTAGTAGATATAGCGATAGAGTTTTTTTAAGTTTGCTTCGTAAAGCCCGGTAAATATTTCACTAATTCTGGCTTTACTTTTTTCCGGTCTTTCCTTCAATTTCAAAACCGGCTCCCGTCTTAACTCCGAGTAATTTTTCAATGTTTCTATATAAATATACGTTCAAAAAAGAAAAGTATCACACTTTAATAAACTTGCTTTCAAACGGCTTAAAAAAGTACGAGACTCTGGTCCGGGCAAAAAGAGAAAGTGCTCCATTGTAACTGCCCGTTGATCGGCTGACAGCAACACGCTTTACAACGTGCAGGCCAAATACTAAGCTAGAATTGTGGTCTTATGAAAAAACTAAAATCCTTGGAGATTACCCCGGAAAAAATTTATCTCTCGCGGCGCAAATTCTTAGCGGGAGTAGGGGCTGTCGCCGCCGGCCTTATTATCTCAAGCGGATGTGAGAGCGTTAACAAAGTCCTTGAAGAGGATACTCCGCCCCCAAAATCGCCTTTAACCGGTGTCAGCAAAGACGAGCTTGGAAATCGTCTTACCTCCTTTAAAAACATAACAACCTATAACAATTTCTACGAGTTCACGACGGAAAAAGAGGTGGCCGGGGTGGCCAGAGATTTCAAAGCCAGACCGTGGACCGTAAGAGTTAGTGGCCAGGTAAGGAAAGAAAAGACCTTTGCCATCGAGGATATTCTTGCGCGTTTCGAAACGGAAGAGCGGATATACCGGATGCGCTGCGTCGAAGGTTGGTCCATGGTCATCCCCTGGCTTGGTTTTCCCCTG
>DATBWY010000146.1:0-6446 GCA_036514555.1 Candidatus Subteraquimicrobiales bacterium | reverse complement strand
GGGGCTCTGCCTTACTTACTTAAAGAGATAAAAGTTCCGGTTTTCGGAACAAAGCTGACCCTCGGCTTAGTTCAAAGTAAAATAGCGGAGTATGGGTTAAAAGAGGACCTCAGAGAGGTCAAAGCCGGGGACGAACTTAATTTCGGCCCTTTTAAAATAGAGTTTATTCAAGTTTGCCACAGTATTCCGGATGGGGTGGGTCTGGCAATTCACACCCCGATGGGAATTATTGTTCACTCAGGGGATTTTAAATTTGACAATGACCCGATAGACGGACGTCTTACCAATCTAGAAAAATTCGCTTCACTAAGAAAGAAGAAAGTTTTAGTCTTGTTGTCGGACAGCACCAATGCGGAGCAAACCGGCTATACCCGCCCGGAGAGAAGCGTTGGCGAAATCTTGAAAGAAATCTTTATCAAAGGCAAAGGCAAAATTATCGTGGCTTCTTTTGCCTCGCATATACACCGGATTCAGCAGGTTTTAAATACGGCAAGCGAAACGGGTCGCAAAGTCGTTGTGACCGGTCGGAGTATGATAGACAGCATTAAGATCGCGGGGGAACTAGGTTACCTTGATGTTCCGGAAGGAATCCTGATAGACGTTTTCGACATGAAAAGTTATCCTTCTCGAAAAATGGTGGTGCTGTGCACGGGCAGCCAGGGGGAGCCTTTATCAGCTCTAGCCCGAATGGCTTCTCACGATCACCGATGGATAAAGGTTAATCCCGGAGACGCTGTTATTATCTCGGCGCGACCTGTTCCTGGTAATGAGAGCACTATTTACCGGACCATTAATCAACTTTACAAGTGTGGCGCCGATGTTTACCACCAAGCCATCACCGATGTGCACGCGTCAGGCCACGCTACTCGGGAAGAATTGAAGCTACTCCTGGAATCAGTTTCACCGATGTATTTCATTCCTATCCACGGCGAATATCGTCACCAAAAGCATCACGCCGACCTGGCAAGAGAAGTTGGAATTTCCAAAAAGAACATATTCATCGTGGAAAACGGGGAAATTATAGAGTTTACGGATGGCAAGGCTAAAATTAACGGGAGGGTAGAGGCTGGAGTGACCTACGTGGACGGATTAGGTGTTGGGGATATAAAAGACATTGTTTTGCGGGATCGGCAGCATCTCTCAAGCGATGGTATTTTTATAGTGGTTCTTACCATTAACGAACGAACCGGGCAATTAACAGCGGAACCCGATGTAATCTCAAGAGGGGTTATTTATGCCAGGGAGTCTCAGGAACTTATTGATGAGATAAAAGGCCATGTTAAAGCTTGTCTTAAGAAAACGGCTAAAGAAAGAATTACCGATTGGGGAGTTTTAAAATACGAAGTCAGGAATTCACTGGGAAAGTTTATTTACGGAAAGCTTAAAAGAAGACCGATGATAATCCCGATAATCGTTGAAGTATAAACACCACTGCACCGCCCTTCTTCCTCATTAAGGTACCTGTGAGCACCGGCGCGCTTAATACCGAGGTCACTCGGGTTATGATTTCCCGGGAGTTGGTCTTGAGGGTTTTTATGGATTTAGCTAATCTCGTATTTGATAGGAACATTAGGTGACTATATTAGAAGGAATTGTTTTAGGATTAGTCCAAGGCTTAACTGAATTTCTGCCCATTTCCAGCTCTGGTCATTTGGTTCTTGTCCCTCATATATTAGGCTGGAAAATTCCTTCAGTCACTTTCGATGTCTTTGTCCATTTGGGCACCTTAACGGCGGTAATTTCCTATTTTTGGCTCGATTTAAGGGATCTCTTTAGATCATCGCGCCGTATAATTGGGTTAATAATTGTTGCCACCGTACCGGCGGCCCTTTTTGGATATTTTTTTGAAGGTTTTTTTGAAAGTCTGTTCGGGAAACCGACGGTTGTTTCCTTTCTCCTCCTTATTACGGGGTTAGTTCTTTGGTCAACAGAGGGATTGACCGTACCAAGGCGGAAAATGGGTGAAATTGGCTTAACGGATAGTCTAATTGTTGGTTTTGCGCAGGCCGTAGCGATAGCGCCGGGTATATCACGGTCGGGAATGACTATTGCCGCGGGAATGATAAAGGGATTCGAAAGAGAAGCGGCGGCCAGATTTTCCTTTCTTATGTTTATTCCCGTTATTATTCTCGCGGCTATATTTGAAAAAATTAGGGATGGAGCCTTCGATTATTCCGATTTTAATCTCGGCTTAGTTCTGGGTTTTGCGGCGGCCGCAATTTCCGGCTACTTCTCTATAAAGTATTTACTTAAGTACTTAAAGCAAGGAAATTTAAAGATTTTTGCCTACTACTGTTGGATTTTTGGAGGATTTACCTTAGTTTTGTCCTATTTTAAGTAATAGAGGCTAAACTAATTATAGTGAAATATTAAGAAATCAGGTTTTGCTCCACGGAACCCCATAATTCAAGAAGCGACGCCTGCGTGCCGTAACGCACTTCGGCGTGCAGGCACGGCTGTAAAGCCGTGGATCTGCACTCAGCCAGGTTTCTTACTGGCACAAGAGGTAGAGTGATTTTAAACAGGTAATACCAATGGGAAAAGATAAACAACATCCGGATAAGTTTAAATACAACCAGGAAATTTACGGGATTATCCTGATCGCGGGAGCGGTTCTTTTGTCCATTTTTGTCTTCGCTCCCGGCGGCATTGTGGGACGGCCCCTCGCCTATTTTCTCAAGTACGCTGTCGGAATTGGGAGGTACCTGACTCCACTTTTTTTTCTGATTGGGGGCGTCTTTTACTTGGTCCCCGAACTCAGAAAGAACTTGGAACTAAAAATCTGGGGTCTTCTGATCATCTTTATAACCGTTATTTCGCTCGTTCATCTTTTCGCCCTGAGTTTTTTGGATATTTCTTTGACATCCGTCTTTGAGCAAAAGGTTGTTATCGCTTGGGGAGGAATTATCGGGGCTTCTATTGCTTACACTCTAGGCACTCTGGTAAAATCCGGAGCTTACGTTATTCTTTTTAGCGCACTGCTTATAGGGGTTCTTCTTGCCACCGGACTTTCTCTTTCCAATGTATTTAGAAAGTTTAAACAAACTCTTAAACGGGATAGGCTGTGGGATAAACCCAAAGAAATTATTAAAGTGTCCCCTGAAATTCCCGAAGATACGCCACCGTTGGAAGAGGAACCGAGGGTTATTTTTGAAACCCAGAAACTTGAAAAAGTGACACCGGCACTTAAAAAAGGGGAGGACACCATCCTAAAGGACCAGACCGTTATCGGAGATTACCAGTTACCACCCTTGAACTTTCTTAAACATTCTTCCCATTCTCAAGATCTATCTTCGAAAAAGGGAGTAAGAGAGAGCATTCAAATCCTTGAGAATACTTTGAGACATTTCGAAGTTGGAGCACACGTAAAAAAAGTTACCCAAGGCCCGACTATTACCCGGTTTGAGATCGAGCTTTCCCCAGGGGTAAAAGTAAATCGGATTTTAAACCTGTCCGATGATATCGCTTTAGCTCTCGCTTCTCCTGATGTACGGATTTTAACGCCGGTGCCGGGCAAATCCGCCGTCGGGATTGAAGTTCCAAACAAGTACCGCCAGCTCGTAACCCTGGGCGACATTTTAACTAGCCCCAAAAACCGGGAAACCAAAGACGTCTTAACGTTTGGTCTAGGAAAAGACATCGCGGGCCAGCCGGTTTTAGCCAGCATGCAAGAGATGCCCCATCTTCTTATTGCCGGAGCCACCGGAGCCGGAAAGAGCGTCTGCATCAACTGCATCATTACCTCGATACTCACTCGAGCCCACCCCCAGACCGTAAAGATGATTTTGGTCGATCCAAAGCGGGTTGAGTTTAACTATTACAGTGATATTCCTCACTTACTGGCTCCGGTTGTCACTGATCCCAAAAAGGCGGCTGTTGTCCTGGCATGGGCGGTGGAAGAAATGGAAAACCGGTACAAGCTCCTCGCCGATCACAAGGCCAGAAACATCTTTTCCTTTAACAAGCTGGCCGAAAAAGGCCGGGAACATGAGTTAGAAAAGCTGCCCTATATTCTAATTGTCATTGATGAGCTCGCGGATTTGATGATGATTTCTCCCTCCGAAGTGGAAGAGGCCATTTCGAGGATTGCCCAAATGGCTCGGGCGGTGGGAATTCACTTAGTTGTGGCGACCCAAAGACCTTCAGCAGACATAATTACCGGCCTGATTAAGTCCAATATCACCTCGCGAATCGCTTTTGCGGTGTCTTCCCAAACCGACTCCAGGGTTATTTTGGATACCGGCGGGGCTGAAAAACTTGTCGGCAAGGGAGATATGCTCTTTTTAAACTCAGGGTCTTTGAGACCTAGAAGGGTCCAGGGTTCATTCTTAACTGAACAAGAAATTGTGCAAATCACTGATTTTATGAAAAAACAGGTCAAGCCGGAGTATGATCCCCAAATTTTTGAGCAGGAAAGGAAAAAGTTTTCCGCTCGGGCTCACCAAGATGAATTGGTTGACGAAGCGATGGATCTCGTGGTAAACGCGAGTTATGCCTCGGTGTCCTTGCTTCAGAGGAGATTGAGAGTAGGATACACCCGGGCGGCGAGGCTTATCGATATCTTAGAGGAAAAGGGTGTTGTCGGGGGTTATGAGGGTAGTAAACCCCGGGAGGTTTTAATTACCCGGGACGAACTTGAAAGAATTAAAAAAACCGAGGACGAAAAGTCTCTTCAATGAGGCACGCTTTGTTGAAGAAATTTGAGGATAAAAAAAGACCGTTCTGTCGGTTTCTAAACTTTTGTGCTAGATTAAAACTATAAACGAGTGAGGGGGAGATTTTCGTGAGCTCCCTGGATTCAACTGGGAAAATTCTAGTTCGTGCTAGAGAAAATCAAGGCAAAAGCATCCCAGAAATGGAAAGCCTTACTAAGATAAGGGGTAAATACCTCCAGGCCTTAGAAAGTGATCAATTCCACTTGCTCCCCGGCGATGTTTATGTTAAGGGTTTTTTGCACACTTACGCCAATTCCTTGAACTTAGATGCCCAAGCCGTCTTGGAAAAATATAAAAAAGACCAGTTGCATGCGGCTGAAAAAGATTTTAAGAACACCTCCCGAGGTTTTTCGCTCTCCCGAACAAGGGGACAAAAAAAAATCATCACGGTGAGCTTCATTGTCTTTTTAGCTATACTCGCTCTGATTATTATTCTAATTTTTCTAGGAGATCGGGAGGCGGCCACTTTTAACCATTCGGGTCTAAATACCCTAAAAATTGGTATTGCAATGAACAAGGGCGGCCAAGGGCTTAAGATTGAAATTGGGGGGGCATTAGGGGATAAGTGACATGCAACTGAGTTATAAATTCGAAGGTACGGAAATTTATTTAGAACAAGGGGATCTCACCGAGTCTAAAGCCGAAGCGATTGTAAATGCCGCCAATAATCGGTTACTAATGGGAGGAGGAGTAGCCGGAGTAATCAAAAGAAGAGGCGGTGCCACTATTGAAAAAGAAGCGGTGAGTAAAGGGCCGATTTCTGTTGGAGAAGCGACCATTACTCAAGCCGGTAATCTTAAGGCCAAGTACGTAATCCACGCCGCTGTGATGGGCATGGATTTTAAAACCGACGCCCAGAAGATTAAGAAAGCAACTTTTAATACCTTGAGGAGAGCCAGGGAACAGAAAATATCAACTGTTGCCCTCCCGGCTTTGGGAACCGGGGTTGGCGGATTTCCCTATTGGGAATCTGCCCGGGTAATGCTTGGTGAGACCAAAAAATTTCTGAAAAACAATCCGGCTTCTTTCAAACGAATAACTTTTGTCTTGTACGGAGATGCCGCCTTTAAAGCATTTCAAGAAGTTTTTCAAGCAAGCTTAAACTAACAACACCACAAGCCAAAAAACATCCTCTTTTTTTAAGTTATCTTTACCTAATTTAAGAAATAGGTCGTCAAAGTGTTGCTTAAACTCTTTGGGTGTGGTATAGTTTTTTTTGTTCAAAAATGAAGAAATAGAAACAAAGAGTACTTAGATACGGTTGCAATAACGTTTCCAGTCCTCGACTCAGCCCTTGTTTTATTATTCGTCTTTGTACCTCTCTTAAAAGCAAGAGTATCAAATTTCCCTATTGTTTTAGATCGAGTTGTTTTTTTAAAGATTGTCTATTTACCCATATGTATTATTTGAAAAATTTAGAAGGATTTTGAAAAACATAGAAAGCATTACAATGTCAGTGTTTAAGTTCTGTCAACTTGAGGGGTTGTCAGGGGAGCGGGCGGTATGTTCTCCCAAAAAAATGAGGGGAATAAACTAACGTTTCTGAAGGAAGCGGTTGAAAATTTAACCTCTTCCCTAAGTGAAGAGGATCTTTTAAAGAAGACTGCTTCGTACATCGAAGAAATTACAGCCGTCGAAAAAGCAGTCCTTTATCTCGTCGATGAAAGTGACTCAAGCCCTGAGTTTTATTTTGATGATCCTAATATTTTGGCAGCCCAAGAAGTAAGAAAA
>DATBWY010000145.1:0-4583 GCA_036514555.1 Candidatus Subteraquimicrobiales bacterium | reverse complement strand
TTGATCGGGCCTGGGAATCGATAAAAGAAGCGGAGAATCCCCGAATTCACACATTTATTGCCACCTCTGACATTCACATAGAGCGAAAACTTAAAAAAACCAAGGACGAAGTGCTCAAGATGGCGGAACGCGCCGTGAAGCACGCCAAAAAATACACTCCTGATGTTGAGTTTTCTCCCGAAGACGCCACTCGCTCAGATTTCGATTACCTTTGCAAAACCATAGAAGTTGCTTTGGAAGCGGGTGCCAGCGTGATAAACATTCCAGACACGGTGGGTTACGCTTTACCGGCTGAGTTCGGGCGACTAATCGCTCGGCTGCGAAAGTCGGTTAAAGGTCTCGATGAAGTGGTATTGAGTGTCCATTGCCACAACGATCTTGGGCTGGCGGTAGCGAACTCGCTCGGAGCGGTTAAAAATGGGGCTAACCAGGTCGAATGCACGGTTAATGGGTTGGGAGAGCGGGCCGGAAACGCCGCCTTAGAAGAGATTGTCATGATAATGGACACCCGCTATCGTTTTCTGAACAAAAGGACCAACATCAAAACGGAGGAGATTACCCGAACTAGTAGACTTGTAAGCTCTCTAACCGGCTATCAAATTCAGTTCAATAAGGCCATTGTGGGGAGCAACGCCTTTGCGCATTCTTCGGGAATCCACACCGATGGGATGCTTAAAGACAGAGTAACCTACGAGATTATAAGTCCCCAAAAAATTGGACTTACCGCTAGCAAATTAATTTTGGGAAAAACTTCCGGCCGACACGCTTTTAAAGGCCGGTTGGGGGAGTTAGGTTACAAACTAAGCGAGGAAGAGTTTGGCCGGGCCTTTCAGCGGTTCAAGGATTTGGCGGATAAGAAAGCCCAGATAACTGACGAGGATGTCGAAGCGATAGTCGCCGAAGAGGTGCGAACGGTCTCAGAAGTTTATAGTTTAGAACATCTTAAAACTTCCAGTGGCACCGAGGAAGTGCCCACGGCCACCGTTATCTTGAGAAAAAACGACCAGCAAATTGAGAAAACTGCTACCGGGGACGGACAGGTAGACGCGGTTTGTAAGGCCATAACGCTTGCAAGTGGGGTAGAAACCAAGTTACTTTCCTATAATGTGAGCGCGATTACAGGAGGTCTAGACGCCCAAGGGGATGTTACCATTCAGCTGGAAATAGAAGGGAAAAAAGTTTTTGGCCGTGGTGTATCCACTGACATCATTGAGGCTAGCGCCAAAGCCTATTTAAACGCTGTTAATAAGTCTCTTGCTTAAAAGGAGGATAGCGGAATTTGGGAATGACCATTACCGAAAAAATTTTAGCGGCGCACGTCGGGCGAGACCAGGTACGTCCGGGTGAGTTTCTGATGCTCGGGCCGGATCTAATTCTGGCTAATGACATTACCGCCCCTATAGCCATTTGCGAGTTTAATGAGATAGACCGGGCCGAAGTTTTCGACCGGGACAAAGTTATTTTCGTTCCCGATCACTTTACACCGAATAAAGATGTCCAAGCCGCCCAGCAAAGCAAGCTCTTGAGGGAATTTGTCAAAGAAAAAAAGCTCACCTACTACTGGGAGGTTGGACGGGGAGGAATTGAGCACGTTATTCTTCCTGATGAAGGGCTGGTTCTACCGGGCCAGGTGATAATTGGGGCTGACTCCCACACCTGCACCTACGGTGCTTTGGGAGCTTTTTCAACGGGGGTGGGCTCAACCGATGTCGCTTTTGCCATGGCAGTCGGGGAGATTTGGCTGAGGGTCCCGGCCACTCAAAAGTTCATCTTTAGCGGCAAGTTAAATCCCTGGGTTGGAGGTAAGGACCTTATCCTTTTCGTCTTGGGCCAGATTGGGGTTGATGGAGCGCTGTATAAAGCGATGGAGTTTGGAGGCGAAGCCTTAAAAAATCTTTCCCAAGACGACCGGTTCACAGTGACCAATATGGCCATTGAGGGCGGGGCCAAAAATGGTATTATCGAGCCGGACGAGGTAACCTTGGAATACTTAAGGAGCCGGACCGATCGGGAGTTCGAGGTCTTAAAAAGTGATGCCGATGCCACCTACGAGAAGATTATGACGATCGATGTTTCGGGTATCAAACCCCAAGTGGCACTGCCGCATCTTCCCTCGAACGTCAAACCGGTGAGCGAGATCGGCCAGGTTCTTTTGGACCAGGTTGTAATTGGTTCCTGCACCAATGGACGGATGGAAGATTTGAGAACGACGGCTAAGATTTTAAAGGGTCGTGAAGTTGACCCAGAAGTCAGGCTGATAATTATTCCGGGCTCCCAAGAAATTTTTGAAAAATCTCTGGAAGAAGGACTCATTGAGACCTTTATCAAAGCGAAGGCGGTTGTTTCGCCCCCAACCTGCGGACCATGTTTAGGCGGTCACATGGGGGTTTTAGCGGCCGGCGAGAAGTGTCTTGCGACCACGAACCGGAATTTTCGGGGAAGGATGGGAGACCCCGGGAGCGAAGTTTACCTGAGCGGACCGGCAGTGGCTGCGGCTTCGGCCGTCGTCGGACGCATTGTTGGCCCCGAGGAGCTATTTTAACAAAGGTCGCGCAAGGTCACTACCGAACTACCGACTACAACAAAAGACGGTGGAATTGGAGGATTTTTGATACTCGAGGGTAAAATTTGGAAGTTTGGACGCGATATCGACACAGATGTTATAATCCCAGCAAAATACCTTAGTTCCTATGATCCGAAGGAGCTTGGTAAGCACTGTCTAGAGAGTTTGGATCCCGATTTTTCATCAAAAGTGAGCACCGGCGATATTTTAGTGGCTGAGGAAAATTTTGGCTGTGGTTCCTCTAGAGAGCACGCTCCTTTAGCCATTAAGGGGGCGGGAATCTCTGGCGTGGTTGCCAAGTCCTTTGCCCGAATTTTCTTTAGGAACGCTATTAACATTGGGCTTCCAATTTTTGAGTGTCCGCCCGCGGTCGAGGACGCTAAACCGGGCGACGTTATGAGAGTAGATACAAAATCAGGAAGGATAACGAACGTTTCTTTGGGCAGGGAGTTCCGAGCCGAACCCTATCCCCAATTTATCCAGGAAATAATAGCGGTGGGCGGGCTAATAAAGTACGCCGAGAAAAAGATAAGGAAAAAAATATGAGTGAAACTCGGTCTCGAGTCTCAGGCTCTAGAGATTACAAAATCGGGGTGCTTCCTGGGGATGGCACCGGCCCCGAGGTAGTAAGGGAGGGTCTAAAGGTTCTCGAAGCGGCCGGTGAAAGAACCGGTTTTAAATACGATCTCGTCGAGTACGACTTTGGCGGTGACCGTTATCTTAAGACCGGCGAGATTCTTCCGGACAGGGCCCTTGATGAGCTAAAAGGGCTTGACGCAATTTATCTGGGCGCGATTGGTCATCCCGACGTAAAACCGGGCATTCTGGAGCAGGGAATTTTGCTTAAGATAAGGTTTGTGTTGGATCAGTATATTAACTTGCGCCCGGTAAAACTTTATCCGGGGGTGGAAACCCCACTCAAGGACAAGGGGCCGAAAGATATCGACTTTGTGGTGGTGAGAGAGAACACCGAAGGACTTTACGTGGGCGCCGGCGGTTTCTTAAAAAAAGGCACTGCTGATGAGGTCGCTATCCAGGAGAGCATTAACTCTCGAAAAGGGGTGGAAAGATGCGTAAGATTTGCCTTTGAGACTTGTCAGATAAGAAACCGCGAAAAAATCCTCACCTTGTGCGGAAAGACCAATGTTCTAACCTACGCTTGGGATCTCTGGGAACGAACCTTTAACGAAGTTGCCAAAGATTACCCGGGAATTAAGACGGACTATGCGCATGTGGACGCCCTTTGCATGTGGATGGTTAAAAATCCCGAGTGGTTCGATGTAGTCGTTACGGACAACATGTTTGGCGATATTATCACGGATCTTGGAGCGATGATTCAAGGGGGAATGGGTGTTGCCGCGGGCGGAAATATTAATCCCCAAGGGACCTCGATGTTTGAGCCGATCGGAGGCTCTGCCCCCAAATATACCGGAAAAAATGTGATAAATCCCTTGGCTGCCATCGCGGCCCTTCAGATGCTGTTGGAATTTTTAGGGGAAGAAAAAGCGGCTGATTTAGTGGATAGGGCTATCGCCAAGGTAACCGGAGAAAAATTAAAGAGTTTAACGGCAGGCAAGATGGGTTACTCCACCAGAGAAGTTGGTGATCTGGTAGCGGGTTACGTGGCCGAATTTTAGGCAAATAAAGCAAATTAAAAAGTGAAAGTGAAAAATGAAGAGTTGCATTGAAAAATCCAAAAAGGAAACCATTTTGAATTTTTAAATTGTCACTTTTAGCTTTTCGTTTTAAAGTTTTCGTTTAGATTGGGGGACGCGTGGCGATACCGAAAGTTGGTAAGATTTGGTTTAATGGAAAGCTTGTCGGTTGGGACGAGGCGAAGATTCACCTCTTGTCCCACGCTTTACACTATGGAACCGGGGTTTTTGAAGGAATCCGAGCCTATGAAACCAAAAGGGGTGCGGCTATTTTTCGCTTGACCGATCATATGAAGAGGTTAGCACGATCCGCCCAGGTCTATTTTATGAGTCTTCCGTACAACCTTGATGAGCTGGTGCGGGCG
>DATBWY010000144.1:0-2996 GCA_036514555.1 Candidatus Subteraquimicrobiales bacterium | reverse complement strand
ACTTTCCCGGCTGAAGTTTGCCTGAATCGACTGCCTTCGCCGGCCGCTAGTACTATCGCCTTGATCATCAAGAAGTCGGGATCCATTGCTCCCGTTAGAGCGACCCCCTCTCTTTCACTAAGGCCTTCGTAAAAATCATTTTGCCGCTGGAAGTCTGCAAAACACTGGTAACAAGAACTTCAACATTTTCCCCTAAGAGGCCCTTACCGTCCTCAACGACGACCATTGTTCCGTCATCTAAGTATCCAACACCTTGCCTTGGTTCTTTTCCGGCTTTCGCAATTTTAATCTTTATTTTTTCGCCCGGGTGGACCGGTGGCTTAAGAGTGTTTGCCAGCTCGTTTACGTTTAGAATTTTGTGCCCTTGGACTTCGGCAATTTTTTGTAAATTATAGTCTACGGTAACAATAGCGTCTTTTGTTTTTTCGGCCAGTTTTAGAAGCTTCTGATCCACTTTTTTTTCTTGCCCAAAATCCTCTTCTAAAAATTTTACGTCGTCGGGATGCTCTTTTTGTAGTCGAGCCAGCATATTTAGGCCACGGCGTCCCCGATTTCGTTTTAGATCATCCCTTGAATCGGCAATATCTTGTAACTCTTTCAGAATAAACTGGGGAATCTTAATTTGCCCTTCGATGAAACCGGCGCGATAAATGTCAACAATCCTTCCGTCGATTATGACGCTGGTATCCAGTATCTTGCCGGTAGAAAAATTACGCTCCTTTGCGTTATCTAAGCTTAAGCCTCCGAATACTTCGCTCAGGGTTTGTTTTCGCCGCCGGAAAAGCTCGAATCCCAGAGAACCGGCCAGAAAAAAAACAAGGGCCGCAATAAAAACTCCCACTTGCCCGATTTCCCGCAGCAGGGGGAAAATCAGGTTGGCCAAAAACATCCCGATAACCAAGCCGAATGTGCCAAAAATCAGATCGGGGGTGGGAAACTGTCGTAAGAAAATCTCAACCTTGGAAACAACTCCAACGAGCCTTCTTCCAATAACTCCGCCTAAAACGTACCCTACGCCCGCGCCCACTAAAAGAAGGGCAAACACAACAAAAAGGTTTGACGGAAGATTCCCGATGGGTGATTCAGAAAAGGTTAGTATTTGAATGCCAAAAGAGGTTACAACAACGCCCGCTAAAACAAAGATCAAACGGAGAATGGGAACTAACAAAATAACTCCTCGTTGTACCTAAAGAGTTCTCTCAAGCAAACTGTGCTCTTTAAGCCTTTTTAATCCCTCGTGAATTGACTTTGCCCGCGCTTCCCCTACTCCCTCAACCGAGTCTAACGCCTCAAGGCTCGCCTGAACCAAGGTGCTAAGATCTTCAAATTTCGCCACCAACTTGTCTATGACCGTGGCCGGCAGTCGGGGGATTTTTTTGAGCAGACGAAAACCCCGAGGATAAACCGGCTGCTCTAAAAGTTCAGTAGTATCCTCAAACCCTAATGCCTGGCAGAGCAGGAGAGGATCCAAAAGATCCTCATCCGGCAGGGCGCGCAGAGCCTGAGCAACCTCTTCAGCAAGCCTCTCCTGGCAATAATCTTTAACCGTCATCAAACTTTCCTCTTCAACTCCGGCCATTAGCTCTTCGAGTTGCATCTGGATAAGTCTTCCTTCGGTCCCGAGCTCACTAATGTAACGCTCAATTTCCTTTGCCACTCTCTGGGCCATCTCTGATCTTTGGAGTACCGTCACCACATCTAGGAGCGTTACGAATCCCTCGAACTCCAACGCGCTCAAATGGGAAGAAACCTCGTTTAGCCGAGATTTGTAGCGTTCTAGGGTTTGTAGGGCCTGGTTCGCTTTACTTAGGATCGAGCGAATATCCTCCAAAGCGTACTTGATATTACTAATATGTAGGGAAACGATGTCTCTTCGTTGAGAAATGGCAATTACTAGCGACTTGGTTTGCTTAGCTACTCTTTCGGCAGTGCGGTGTCTGATTCCTGTTTCCCGGGTGGGAATTTTTGAATCCGGAACGAGATGAACATTTGCTCTCAAGATGCGGGTTACGTCCTCGTTTAAGATGATGGCTCCGTCCATTTTGGCGAGTTCGAAAAGCAGTTGGGATCGGAACGGGCAATTTAACTCAAAACCGCCGTTACAGAGGCTCTTTACCTTTTTTGTGTCTCCGATGACAATAAGGGCCCCGGTTCCCCCTTTAATAATGTATTCCAAGGCTTCTCTGAGCTCCGTACCGGGAGCCACCATTTTTAAAGCTTTTATTAGCTGTTCTTTTTTCTTACTCCCCATTTTTACCTCATCCGTTCCGTCAAATCCTTCTTCACAATCTTTCCGAATTTATTGTTCACTATATTTTAAAGCTTCCTTTAAATTTTTCACAGAATACACTTTCATTCCGGAGTCGACCTTTCCCTTTTGAAAAGGCATCAGAATTTTCTCAAAACCAAGCCGCTTGGCTTCTTTAACTCTTTCCTCGGTATTGGTGACGGTTCGTACCTCGCCTCCTAAACCAACCTCCCCAAAAATTACCCATTCCGGAGGGATAACTGTGTCTTTATAGGCCGAGGTAACAGCCAGGGCTATACCCAAATCAGCGGCGGGCTCCTGGATTTTTAAACCTCCCGCGACGCTAATAAAAACGTCTTTTTCTCCCAAGCGAAGGCCTGTTCTCTTTTCTAAAATTGCTAGAATTAGAAGAGCTCTATTATAATCCAAACCCGCCACTAAACGGCGGGGAAGAGCCGCTTGACTCGCGGTAACCAAGGCCTGAACCTCAACCAGAAGGGCCCGGGTCCCCTCCCGGGTCGCGATGACTACTGACCCTGGTGAAGAACAACGTTCTGCTAAAAAAGCGGCGGACGGATTGGCCACCCCTTGGAGACCCCCGGCCTTCATCTCAAAAACTCCGATTTCATTGGTGGAGCCGAAGCGGTTTTTTACCGCTCGAACCATCCGGTACGAAAGATGAGAATCACCCTCAAAATAGAGGACGGTATCAACCATGTGTTCCAAAGCCCTCGGCCCGGCTATCGCC
>DATBWY010000143.1:0-3212 GCA_036514555.1 Candidatus Subteraquimicrobiales bacterium | reverse complement strand
AATTTCCAAAAGCTCTTGCACCGTGCCGTCCTCTCCGTATTTTCCGTGCAAAGCAATATAGGCCATGTCGGCCTTTTCTCGAAGCAAGTTTTCCACCAGGTTTTCATTGAGATCAAGCTGAACAACTTGATAACCTTTTTCTTTTAAAGCTTCCGACACTCTTTGGCCGCTTTTTAGAGAGACTTCGCGTTCCAAGGAACGACCCCCCATTAGCACTGCCACTTTTTCTTTCATCTTAAAACCCCTTTCAAGTCCTAATTTTCACGAGGCCTAAGGCCCAAGGCCCCGGGCTTCCGACGCTCTCGTTACAGGATTATTTCTCCCTCCAAGACAGTTACTGCTTTACCCCCAACTTTTACCAGATTGACGAGGGAATCTTCAAAGTGAATTTCGATGGTAATTTCGCTAGGCCGCCCCATTGTGTAACCCTGCTCTGAGATGATCGTCAGGGGAGAATTTCCCCGGATAATCTTGTTTTTTATGAGGTAGGCTCCTAAAGCTCCGTTGGCAGTGCCGGTGGCCGGATCCTCTCTGATACCCACCGCCGGTCCAAAATCACGAGTGTGAACCATGCTTAAGGGGCTCTTTGTTTGTTGGGTAAAGACGTGAGTGGTATCCACCCCCCAGTTTCTGTTTAACGCTGCCAGCCTTTCCGAGTCTGGCCGGAGCGACTCCAGGTCCTCCAGGTTTTTAATGGGGACTATTAGGTGCGAGAGCCCGGTTGAAACAATTTCTACCGGCAGGTCAGTTGCGACAATTTGATGAGGATCAGCCCCTAGCGTCTCGGCTAAGTCCTGCCAAGATTCTTCGAATGGGGCGTAGCTTGGTTTAAGCTGAGACATTATGATTTTTTTAACCTTTCCCTGGCTCACGTGGAGCTCAACCGGAAGAACGCCGGCTTTTGTTTCTTGAGTAACGACGGTGACCGGTTCACGCAAGAAAAACTTCCCCTCCTCCGCCAGAACATGAAAAAGGGCTATGGTTGGGTGCCCCGCCAGCTCAAGCTCTTGTTCAGGGGTGAAAAATCGCACCCCGACGTTAGCATCCCCTTCGGGTTTCACCAGAAAAGCGGTCTCTGAAAGATTAACTTCTTTGGCGATCTTTTGCATCTCCTCGGCGCTTAAGTCCCGGTCCTCCCAGACCACGCCCGCGGGGTTACCCGCGAAGGAAATGGGTGTGAACACATCCACGACTTTGAACGGAACTCTTTTCAAAATTCCCCTCCCCAAAAGAGGTTTAAAAAGCCTTTTTCTGAACCTAAACCCTAAACCTAAACTTAAAGGTGTAACTTCTTAGTTAACGATTCATACAAGCTCATCTGCCTCTTTACGACCTTTGATAATCTTTTTATCCCCTCAAAAATTGTCTCGGTATCAGGATAACCGAAGGCAAGCCGCATCGAGTTTTGGCCGGTTCCATCGGCGAAGAAAGCCCTTCCGGGAACGTAGGCCACCTTTTCTTCCCGAATAGACTCAGCCAAGAGCTCAGTCGTATTGAGGTATTTAGGAAGGGTGACCCAGATGAAAAATCCTCCTTGAGGATGAGTCCACTTCGCTTCCTTCGGGAAGAACTCTTCGAGAGCCTTAAGCATTGCGTCTCTTCGTTCTCCGTAGATTTTGTTCAAGTTTTCCACGTGTTTTCGCCACTGGTTTGAATTAAAATATTCTTCCACCACCCTCTGGGTAAAAGAGCTAGAGCAGAGATCAGCAGCCTGTTTCGCGAAGACCAGCTTTTCCAGGATTGGTTTGGGCGCAACGACCCAGCCTAAACGAAGGCCCGGAGAAAATATCTTTGAGAACGTTCCAAGATAGATAACGGAGGCATCCATGGTCCTCAAAGCCCTGATTTTTTCTCCCTCAAAACGCAAGAGGCCATAGGGGTTATCCTCGATCACCATCAGCTGGTGTTTTTTCGCCAGGGCTATAAGTTTCTGTCGTCTCTGTAAAGACATGGTGACTCCGGCGGGGTTTTGAAAATTAGGCACGGTATAGATAAATTTAGGCTTCTCTTTTCTTTGCTCAAGAATTTTCTCTAAATGGCTCACTTTTAACCCGTTATCATCCAAGGGAACGGAAATTATCTCTGGCTGGTAGGCGGAGAAGGCTTGCAGGGCTCCAACGTAGCTCGGGGCCTCCATTACTATCTTGTCACCGGGATCGATAAAAACCTTGCCAATTAGGTCTAATCCTTGCTGGGCCCCGCCGGTTACCAAGATATCGTGAGTTTCCGCCTCTATTCCCTCTTCCTTCATGAGCTCAGCGATGCACTCTTTTAATCCTTCATGACCTTCGGAGGGACCGTACTGGAGAGCGGCTTCGCCTTCCCTATGCATTGCTCGCTGGGTAGCCTGGATCACCTTATGGATCTTAAGGGATTTAGTCGAGGGCTGACCTCCGGCAAAAGAGATAATGTCGGGCCTCGCCGTTACACTCAAGAGGTCCCGAATTTCGGAAGATTTCATTAAGAGCGTTCTTTTCGCGTATAAAGCTTGCCATTTATCAAATTTAAGTTCGGTCATAACTGTCCCGTCTAAACAAAAAACCTCTCAATCCACTGGGACGAGAGGTTGTTCTCCGCGGTACCACCCTAATTCGCCAGAAACTCGCGATCCTGGCCTCTACTTCCCCGCGAGCGGCGGGGAAACATTGATATCGGGTTTTGTCCCGGTTAGGCTTATTTGCTTCGAAGCGTTCAGCCCAACAGCTCCAGGATGGCTTTCACCAAACCCTCGGCACTGACATCCCAGCAAATTGTCAGCTCTCTCAAGCTCGAAGATTTGCCTACTTTTCCCTTCAACGCCTTAACTCATAACTATAAATTTATCCTATACACATCTCTAGATATTGTCAAACCATCCCTGTTCTTGGGGCCTACTACGCTTGGATAACTCCAACCTCCAGATGCGCTTCCTCGCACCCCGGATCGGGTGCCGGGCAAAGCAAAAAAGACAGGTGCGGAAGGAGCTCTTTCGCGGAATGCTTGAAAGACAAATTTTTTCCTCTACAATTATAAGTAAGGGTAAGTAAGTTTGTTTAAAAAAGGTTTTGTGGTTCTCAAGTTTGAAAAAAATGGACTCAAAGGGGGTGAAAGCAATGGCTAATGAAAGAAAAGGAGGATTCTTAACCGGTCTTACTGGTTTTCTGCTGGGGAGTGTTTTTGGGACGGTTGTTGGATTATTAATCGCGCCCCAATCTGGAAAGGAAACCCGGGAG
>DATBWY010000142.1:0-5071 GCA_036514555.1 Candidatus Subteraquimicrobiales bacterium | reverse complement strand
TACGGGCATCGCCCCTATCACAAAAGGTACCGGAAGAACCATAAGAGTCCACACCAATCCCTACGGCAACAGGAAACTCAACCAGGCCATTCACACCATTGCGCTTTCACAGATAGGAAACCGAAGTCTTCCTGAAGCCCGAGCCTACTATGAAAAGAAGTTATCTGAGGGAAAGAGCAAGCTCTGGGCGCTTCGCTGCCTTAAGCGTCAGATCATAAATCGTGTATATGACATCTTAACCAATTAAGAGCAAACTGTTCTATTAAGTTATCAAGGTACACATATTCTTGAGCTAAAGAGCTTTAAATAAAAAACTTGACATACAAGAATGACAAAATCTGATCTGTACAGGGAAGCCTACAAGCAACCTAAACAAAAACTATTTATGACCCATCCTCAAGTAATTTTCCTTAAATCAGGAAGACGTTTTGGGGTGAGTTTTCTTTACCTCTAAAGGTTTGGGTTTGTTTGGATCTAACTTCAAGGAAATTGCTCCTTGAGGACAAGCATCGAGGCAAAGTCCACAGCCCATACACATATCACGCTCCACAGTCACTTTGGGCCTCTTAAGCTCCTGATCTAACCGGACGGCCCCAAAAAAGCAGGCCTCTTGACACCGACCACAGACGTCGCAATCGTCATTTATCTCCGCGGTATACCCGGATGAAACCACCATTTTTACGTCATAATCAAGATAAGCTTTTAATCCGGCACAGCAGCAGCGGCAGCAGTTACAGATGGCATAGAAGCGCTCCCCTAGAGCGTCCTTAAACCACGCGGTGTGAATTCTTCCTCTTTCTCGCTCCCTCTCTAAGAGTTTAGCCGCCTCGTCCTGGCTGATTTTCCGAGCGTTTCTCACTTTGTGATCCAAGACAAAACTTGCCAGTGGTTCCCCAACGACTAAACAAACATCAAGCGGGCCACAGGGATTGGCGACCAGTTCCCGGCAAGGACAGTCGGTAACGGCTATTTGATCGGGGTTTGTTAGAACAATGTTTATTGCCTTATCAAAGGGAAGAACCTGCTCCAGTTGGTGTAGATGAACCTCCTCCTCCAAAGTCACCAGGTCCTTGGCTTGGGGAGCCGTTAAAACTTTGCTATGGTGAGACCGGCTATACCAGCGGCTAGTCATCTCGTCAACCGATTGAGGAAGGCCGCCCTTGAGCTTGGTTAAGCGTTTTTTTGTTTTGTCAAGAAAATCTATGTACTCGGGGGTAAAACGAAGATATAGATAACCGTGGAGAAATTTAAGAAAGTTCTTGTTTATCTTAGCCAATTCCTTGGTGCTTGATTTGGGATCCCAAAGATTCCAGTGCATACGGACTCCATCTAACTATGAAAACTTGGACTATTAACGGACCAAGCTGGTACTTTGTAATTTAGGAGGTTTAGTCGGTTTGGTTGTTAGTAAGACTCCGCCTCGATGGCTCAAGCCCGAATGGTTATGGGTCGTTAATAATCCAGATAACTTCTTAATTATACCTGATTGATCCTAATGGCGGAACCGCTAGGATATTAAGGTATAATCGGCTAATAAGATATAATAATCATAGTCTAAACGGTGGTGATGTTTATGAAGGTCGTCTTTATTAATCAACGGAAAGAAATTGAGGTCGCTGGCTGCAAGAGATTAAAAAATCTCCTAGATAGGCTAGAGATAAATCCTGAAAGTGTCTTAGTTATCCGGGACGGAAACCTGATTACCAGCGACACGCATCTCAGTGAGGACGAAACTATCGAAATTCTCCCGGTCATTTCTGGAGGAATTTAAGTAATTTTGAAAAGGAGACTCTTTTGAAGTGCCGCCGTTGTCGTGGACAAGCCGTTATTGAACTTAGAAGGCACAATTCATCCTTTTGTAAGGACTGCTTTTTTGATTACCTTACCAACCAGGTGACCTTGGCCCAAGAAAAGCAGAAAATGTTTTCCCGAGAAGATAGGGTGCTTGTTGTTGTCTCGGGAGGAAAAGACAGTTTGGCTCTCTGGGAGATACTTTTGGGACTGGGTGTTAACGCTTGGGGGCTCCACATTAACTTAGGGATAGATGAGTATTCTCAGAAATCCGAAAAATCCGTCAGGAACTTTGCTGAGAATTATGACGCCGAGCTTCTCATCACAAACATTAAAGATGAGCATGGCCGGGGTGTTTTGGATATCGCCTCAAAAACAACGAGAACCGCTTGCTCCGCCTGCGGGCTGATAAAGCGATACCTCTTTAATAAAGTGGCGTTAGAGAAGGGGTTTAGCGTGGTCGCGACGGGCCATAACTTAGATGATGAAGCCGCTTCGCTCCTGGGAAATGTGCTTCACTGGAAAGAAGGCTTTCTGGGGCGTCAAAGTCCGGTTCTTCCTTCTGTCCATCCCAAATTGGCTCGCAAGGTCAAACCCTTGTTTCGCTTAACCGAAAGGGAAACAGCGGCCTATTGTATTCTTAAAGGTATTGACTACCTAAAGGAAGAATGTCCGCTTGTCAAGGGCTCTACCAGTCTTCACTATAAGGAAGCGCTTAATTTGTTGGAGCAGAAATCCCCCGGAACAAAACACAGTCTTTACTTTGGTTTCCTAAAAAAGAGGGCTGTCTTCGAGCCCCCGCAATTAAACTTAAAAGAGTGTCTCCGTTGCGGACAGGCGACCACCGATGAGACCTGTGCTTTTTGCCGTCTTTTGAGTGAAGTGGAAAGCAAAACTAGAGTTAGCAAAGAAAGAATTTGCTAAAAACTCCTAGGAACTTCCGGCATTCGCTGAAGCTTTCAAGGTGACTCGTTTTTTTATCGTAATTACTTTTCAGGGTTCGTTATGGCAAATCTCTTAGATCCTCTAAAAATTAAGGGGCTTGAACTTAAGAACCGGATTGTTATGCCGCCCATGGCCATGGATAAGGGGACATCAGAGGGCGAAGTAACGGACTGGATAATTAATCACTACCTAAAAAGGGTAACCGGAATCGGTCTAGTCATTGTCGAGCATTCTTACGTGCATCCGCTCGGCAAACATTCACCGCGTCAAATGGGTATTTATGACGATAAGCTTATTCCGGGCCTAACGAGACTGGCAAAGGCTATAAAAGACCGGGGGCCGGCGGTGGCGATACAAATTACCCACTCGGGCGCGAGAATTTCCTCAGCTATTAAGACCCAGCCGGTAGCCCCCTCGGCCAGCCCATTCTTTGCGAAAGAAAGTCCGCGGACTTTGAAAATCCAAGAAATTGAGAGCTTAATTTGGTCTTTCGGCGAGGCGGCGGCAAGGGCAAAAAAAGCCGGTTTTGATGCCGTTGAAGTGCACGGCGCCCACGGTTTTTTGTTAAATGAATTTCATTCACCCCTTACTAATAAGAGGAACGATAAGTACGGTGGCGGCTTGGAAAACAGAATCCGGTTCACTCTCGCCGCGGTATCCAAGGTAAAAGAAAAAATCGGCGATGACTATCCCCTTCTTTTCCGGCTGGGCGCCGACGACCGCCTGCCCGGAGGCTTAACCATTGAAGAGGCTAAAATAATCGCTAAAAAGCTGGTGGAGGCCGGGGTTCATATCCTTGATGTATCGGGTGGTCTTTGCGGCTCCCGTCCCCAGGAATTAAAAGACACTCCGGGGTACTTTGTTTATCTCGCTAAAGAAATTAAAAAAGTGGTAGATGTCCCCGTCATCGGGGTGGGTGGGATAAAGACCCGGGAAATAGCTGATGAAATCGTTCGAGGCGGCATGGTTGATTTGGTGGCGATTGGAAGCGCCATCCTAAAAGATCCTGAGTGGGCCCTTAAAGCCCAGTCCCGTCTTTAACGGGAAATCCTAAATTCCAAACAAGTCCTAATTTTTAATGCCCAAAATCTCAAACAAATCTGTTTTGGTTATTGGGATTTGGGTATTGGTGCTTGTTTGGAATTTGGTGCTTGGCCTGCCTGCCGGTAGGCAGGGATTTGGTACTTTGGGTTTAAAAAAGGCTCATTCCGGCCTTGAAGTCGACCGGACGCCAGATGTCTCCTTCACGCACATAAAGATTCACGCGGTGCGAAAATTCAGTATCAGAATAAACTGGCTCGACCATAGCCTGCGTCCCCGGCCTCTTGGTATAAATCCTTTTTTCCTCGATAATTATGGGACGCGAAACTCTTTCAATCTTTATTTCGCCGCTTGGATGCTCAAAAATAAACCATTCGGTTTTTGTCCGCTCGACCTTCTCGACACCCTTATCCTTTATCCCAAACTTGGCGTCAATTTGATCAATTACCCGGTCCCACTGTTCGTCGTTCATATCTCTATCACCCTCGTCTATTGTATCAATTTTGGTTTTAATTTTCTACATTGAACCAAGCCTCTCTTTCGTTTCTGAAATTGCTCTGTTCGAACTTGAAAATTTTAGTTTCATTTCAATCGTTCGTAAGCGAAAATCATCGAGCCTCAATGCAGGCGCTTTAGCTTAAATATTCCGGCATAAAAGCATATAATGGTTATACAGACTGGAAATGATTTCGGTCTTAAAATGATTACTTTTTTTAGAAACTTAAGGAGCGTGATGACTGATTATAAATTTTGCCCGAGATGCAAAACTGAATTGCGAGTATTATACGAAGATGAATATAAGCGATTAGTGTGTCCTGAGTGTGATTTTATCTACTATTACAACTCTAAACCGACAGCTAGTGCCGTTATTGAGGATGGAAACAGGGTTCTTTTGTGCCGGCGAAACATTGAGCCGCGTAAAAATTACTGGGATTTGCCGGGAGGATTTTTAGAGGCGGGTGAGCACCCGGAAGAAGGAGCAAAAAGAGAAATAAAAGAGGAACTGGAAGTGGAAATTGATATTTTAGATACCCTCGGAATTTTTATGGATAGTTACGAGTCTTCTGAAAGTCTTTCCACTCTAAATATCTACTATTTGGCTAAAATCAAGTCCGGCAAGTTGCGCATGGCCAGTGAAATCAATGAAATAAAATGGTTCGACCGTGATAATCTCCCAAAAGAGATGGCGTTTAAGAGCAACACGGAGGCCCTTTCAGCGTGGCGCGCCAGAAAGACCCCTAAAAAGAATTTTGGCCGACGGAACGATTTTTAAGAAACTAACCTATCCTTTTCA
>DATBWY010000141.1:0-5736 GCA_036514555.1 Candidatus Subteraquimicrobiales bacterium | reverse complement strand
CTACTACCGTCTTCTTTATAGACTTACTGATCCCGAAAATGATCTTCAGAAACTAAAAAAACTTCATGAAGGGCCGGCCAGCGCAAGTAGAGCATTCAGTGAAAGAAAGTCAGCTCAGTGTATCGCGTGCCATGGGTCGATGGTTGAAAAAGGAGAGGCGAAAAAAACGAACGACAAGAAGCGCGAAGCTATGTTCCCAATCCACGAAGCTATGTTAACCTCTCCTTTACTCGAATTTAATTGTATTGATTGCCACAAACGAGTTGATATGAGAAGGCGTAGCCCAGCGCATGCGACGATGAAAGTCGATCGAAAAACATGTTCCCGCTTTCCGTGTCATAATCCTTTTATCATGGAGCAACATAAGGCCGGCGATGCCTGGATTATTAATCACCCCCGGTTAGCTGCGGTTACTGGCCTAGAACAATGCGACGAGTGCCATAAAGAAAAGGAGCTAGATTTTTGTTCGAAGTGTCATGATAGAGGTGGCATGAGAGCTTCTTCGCATCGGGCCCAGTACAATGTACCTATAAAACGGCTTTTTCCGGAGATTGGTCGCGAAGATATCGTTAGTACAAGATGGAAAGGATTTCACTTCGTTTTTGCGAGAGAAGCTCTAGAGAAAATGGGCGCCGCTAATGTCTCAGCTTCAAATCTTCCCCTGGACAAAGTAGAAAAACTCCCTTGCCGTTTTTGTCACGTGCTTAAAGAATGGTGCACCAAATGTCATATAAAGCACGCCCCGAACTGGCTTGACCGGGAAAAGGGTCATCCGGCTCGAATAAAAGAGAGCGGATCGAACTACTGTTTTGATTGTCATGATCCGCTTGGTTCTAAGTGTTTGGCTTGTCACCCAAACGTGGCCATAAGATAAGAAAGCAAATTCAACAGCGTCTAAGGGCTGAAGGAATATTTTTTTGATTATGAGTTGAAAACAAGCGAGGTTAAACTCATTATGAGAAAAGTCGTAATTGGCGGATTAATACTTCTGGTATTTATTGTGATAGCCATACTAGCTTTTTATCTGGTGAACAGTGTTCTTTACGCATACGTATATCCGTCTAGGAGCCCCGAGCAACCGATTGCTTTCAGCCACAAGCTACACGCCGGAGATAATGAAATCCCCTGTCTTTTCTGTCACATCTATGCTACAAAATCTAGAGTTTCAGGGGTACCAAGTGTTCAAAGGTGTTACGGTTGCCACAAAGCTATTAAAACTAAAAGTCCGGAAATAAAAAAGGTTCTTGGGTATTGGAAGGAGAAAAAGCCTATACCCTGGGTAAAGGTCCATGATTTACCAGACTATATTTATTTTACCCATAAGAGGCACGTCAACGCGGGAGTTCGCTGTCAGGAGTGTCATGGGCCGGTGGAAACTATGGACAAGATAAGACGGGTGGCTCCCTTAGGTATGGGTTGGTGTCTAGACTGTCATCGGAATAGGCACGAACGAAAAGGGGGTCCCAAGGGCCCTGAGGATTGTTGGGAATGTCATGCCTAGTAAAAATGAAAAGTTCAAAATGAAAAATTTAGAATCACAATTTAAAATGAATTTTTATCAGTCTTTTTTTCCGTTTTCATCTTTTAGTTTTCAATTTGCGATGGAGTGATTTATGAATCGGCGAGATTTTATGAAACTTTTAGGGGTAAGCGCTGGAAGCCCTTTTTTCACGCGTATCTTTAAGTATAAAAAAGATGCCAAGGAGTACTTAATTCCCTTCGTGATTCCCCCGGACGATGTTGTGCCGGGTTTGCCAAACTGGTACTCAACAGTTTGCAGGCAATGTCCGGCTGGCTGCGGTATTCAAGTAAAAATTAGAGAGGGTCGCGCCAAGAAAATCGAAGGTAATCCGTCTTTTCCCATAAATTACGGCAGAGTTTGTGCTAGAGGTCAAGCTGGTCTTCAAGTTTTGTATAATCCGGACCGAATAAAACGGCCACTGGTGAAGAGAGGGAACGGCTTCAAGAACACCAGTTGGAAGAGAGCGGTGCCTGCGGTAGCGGAGAAGCTGAGAAAAATTCGGGAGGAAGGCAACGGGAGCAAAGTTGTATTCTTGACGCAGTCTTTACGGGGAAATCTTGGAAAGTTGATTAGCACCTGCATGGAGCGATATGGCTCTAACAACCTCCTATCCTACGAGCTTCTAAACGACCAAGCTCTTTCCACCGCCAACGAACTTTGTTTCGGATATAAAGGAATTCCCGACTACGACCTAGACAACGCTAAATATATCCTATCGTTTGGGGCAGGCTTTTTAGATACCTGGATATCGCCGGTCAGATATTCCGTTGGATATGGGAATTTTAGAGATAGGCCATTTGACAAGCGGGGGCACCTGGTCCATTTTGAGCCCCGACTGTCTTTGACTGGAGCCAGCGCCGATGAATGGTTCCCAATAAAACCGGAGAGCGAGGGAGTTATTGCTCTGGGCATCGCTCATGCGATTGTAGAAGAAGGCTTGTATCAGCCGGGCCTCATTGGCGAAGAGGCCAGATCCTGGAAGGATGTCTTGAGTGAGTACGATCCCCAGACTGTGGCGAGCAGAACTGGCTTGTCCGCCAAGGAAATTACGAGAATCGCAAAGGAATTTGCTTTGTCTGGCCCTAGTTTGGCAATTGCCGGCGGTTCCGCAGCTGCTCAGGTCAACGGGGTTTTTAATGCAGTAGCCAGTAATGTTCTCAATTACCTCGTTGGCAGCGTTGGTATAGAGGGCGGTCTGAAGTTTTCAGTTCCCTCTTTTTTTGGCGACACCCTTGAGAAGAGTATTTCCTATGGCGGTATGCTGGATTTGACGAAGCGGATGGAAAAGGGTGAAGTAAGCGCGGTGCTAATGCATAATGTAAATCCAGTTTTTACGATGCCGAAAAATACGCGGTTCGAGAAAGCTTTGGAAAATGTTCCTTTCATCGTAAGTTTTTCATCCTTCATAGATGAATCAACAAAGCACGCTGATTTTATTCTTCCCGATCACACTTTCTTGGAGAGTTGGGGTGATTACATTCCTCTTGTAGATACCGGTAGAAGAACCGTTGGTGTTTTACAGCCGGTGGTAAAACCTTACTATGACACTCGAGCGCTCGGAGATGTCATCCTTTCCTTGGTGAAGATGGTTGGCGAAGATTTGTCTCAAGCTTTTCCTTGGAAAACTTTTAAAGATTACCTAAAGGATTCATGGAAGATCTTTTATGACGAGAGCAGAATCAGGGGAGAGATACAAGAAGATAGTTTTGAAAATTTCTGGGAAAAAGTGCTCGCCAAAGGAGGTTGGTGGGGGGAGGAGAAACAATATCTTCCCTCCCCAGCGACCCCGCGACCGGAAGTTCTTTCCCGGGTGCCAAGAGACGCTGAATCAGAGAGCAAAGGTAAATTTCACTTATATCTTTATCCTTCTCACGCGCACTATGACGGCCGTGGGGCGAATCAGCCATGGCTTCAGCAGTTACCAGAACCGTTGGTCACGGCGACTTGGGGAACTTGGGTGGAGATTAGTCCGGAACTAGCCGCGAAAATGGAAATAGTGGAAGGAGATTTGCTAGAAATAGATGCACCAACTGGTAAAATAGAGGTGCCGGCCTATATTTATCCTGGGATTGGCGATGAAGTTGTGGCGATTGCCATAGGTCAAGGCCATACTTCTTACGGAAGATATGCCGCAGGCACTGGAGTTAATCCTTTAGAAATTGTAAATCCGAAAGCCGAGGCTTTAAGTGGAGCACTAGCTTGGGCCTCAACAAAAGTTAATATTTCAAAAACCGGAACGCATGAAAAAGTTTTGAAAACTGATCCCGATAAGGCACAACCCGGACTCGAAAAGGGACTAAGGGAATTGGACAGAGAAATCGTACAGTGGATTGAGCCCGAAAAGGCAGAAGAAGTAGAAGGCGAGAAGCTAGAAGCGATCAAGGCTTTACCTACTCGAGACTTGAAAAAAGGACCACACTTTCTTTCAGGCCTTGGGTTGGACAAGTACCGCCAGTCAAAATATCACAAATACAAGTATCGTTGGGGCATGGTTATCGATCTAGATAAATGCACCGGTTGCGAGGCCTGTATGGTTGCTTGTTACGCTGAAAATAATCTGCCCATTGTTGAACCACTAGAAATGTCGAGGAGGCGGCATAAGAACTGGATCAGGGTGGACCGATACTGGGAAGGTGAATATCCTGAGATTGTAGCGAAAGTTCAGCCCAGGCCATGTTATCACTGCGGTAACGCTCCCTGCGAGCCAGTTTGTCCAGTGTATGCGGCTTTTCATAGCGTTGATGGGTTAAATGGTCAGGTTTATCAGCGGTGTATCGGCACTAGATTTTGCAATGTCGGTTGTCCGTATCGAGTGAGGTTGTTCAACTGGTTCGCCCCGAAGTGGCCGAAACCTTTGGATGAGCAGCTAAATACGGATATCTCCGTGAGGCCGGTGTCGATTACCGATAAATGTACTTTTTGTGTTCAGAGATTGAGAGCGGCTAAAGATATTGCTAAGGACGAAGGTAGACTGGTGAGAGATGGGGAGGCCCAGCCGGCTTGTGTTCAAACCTGTCCCTCAGGGGCTATGGTTTTCGGTAACCTGATGGACTCGGAAAGCCAGGTCTCAAAACTTACCCGGAACCCGCGTCGGTATCGCGTTTTAGAAGAGCTGAACGCGGAGCCCGCTGTGATTTACCTCAAGGCAATAAGAAAGTCACCGGAGCATAAGGAAGAGGAAGAACTTAGTGAAACTCCCGATGCTACGCATGAATAAGCAAACAAAGTTTTTTAACCAACCCAAGATTGCTGGGGTTAGAGATTCGATTTTAAGGATTTGAGGGTGGTGAAAAATGTCAAGCCAAGGCGAAGAAAACAACACGGAAGATTATGACAAAGAATTTGAGGGAGTAGAATATTCCAAAGTAACTAAGGATGTGGTCAGGTCTCTTACCCAGACGAGCTGGAAGTATTACTTGGCTCTGGGTATCACCTTTTTGTTCCTTCTCGCTGGCGCCGGTGTTTATTATTATCAGACCCGTTGGGGGCTTGGTGTTTGGGGGACAAACGAGCCCATTTACTGGGGTCTTGATATCCCTAACTTTATCTTTTGGATCGGTCTTAGTCACTCCGGAACTCTGTTATCGGCCATTCTTCTTCTAACCCGAAGTAACTGGCGAAAACCGATTTATCGAAGCGCCGAAGCAATGACTTTCTTTGCACTGGTGACGGCGCAGGTTGTTATTCTTACGCACCTCGCGCGCCCCTGGCGTGCCTTCTATGCTATGCCTTATCCCAATATTAGAACGCTTTGGACAAATTTGCGCTCCGCGCTGTCTTGGGATATCGTGGCCATCTCCACCTACATGACGTTAAGTTTTCTCTTTCTATATGTGGGGACGATTCCAGACTTCGCGGCGGCCAGGGATCATACTACAGGTTGGCGGAAGAAATTTTACAGCGTCCTTTCCTTAGGGTGGAAGGGTTCCGACCGTGAATGGCGGCACCTACACCGAGCCTATATTTTGCTGGCTGCCCTTGTCGTTCCGCTGGCGGCCTCGGTTCACTCTGTGGTGGGGTGGGACTGGGCCGTAACCATCAATCCCGGCATGCACAGTACCATCTTTGCCCCCTACTTTGTGGCCGGGGCTATTTTTTCCGGTATTGCCGGGGTTGTAATAATCATGATTCTCGTTAGAAAGTTTCTGCGCTTTCAAGAGTATATTAAGATATCTCACATTGAGCGACTAGCTAAGATGCTTTTGGTTTTGAGT
>DATBWY010000140.1:0-10590 GCA_036514555.1 Candidatus Subteraquimicrobiales bacterium | reverse complement strand
GCGCGACAAAGTCAACAATACCCTCATCGTACTGGAATAATTGGTCTTCGGGGGGGCTCTGTCTTTCGTCTTTGAGTCTTACCTTTAGTCCTTTGTTAAGAAAGGCTACTTCCTGGAGGTGATGGGAAAGGACCTCCGCTTCAAACTCAATGTCTTCAAATATTTTGGTATCGGCCAGGAAGGTAACGATGGTGCCCGTTTCCTTGGTGTCTCCACAAACCTCGACGTCGGTTAGGGGGTTTCCTCGTTCGTATTTCTGTTGGTACCTTTTTCCGTCTCTTCTTACCTCGACTCTTAACCAAGCCGAAAGGGCGTTAACCACCGAAAGACCCACACCGTGTAAGCCCCCGGAAACCCGATAACCCTTCCCTCCAAACTTAGCCCCGGCGTGGAGTTTGGTTAAAACTATTTCCAGCGCCGGCCGGTTAAATCGGGGAACATTTCCGACCGGGATTCCCCGGCCATCATCGGTGACGGTCACCGAGTTATCAGAATGAATAACGGCCGTTATATTTTTACAAAAACCCGCCAGGGCCTCATCGATGCTGTTGTCAACTACCTCGTAAACAAGGTGATGAAGGCCTTTTGGGCCCGTGGAGCCGACATACATACTAGGCCGCTTCCGAACGGCCTCCAGCCCTTCGAGGACGGCAATGTCTTTTGCGGAATAAGCTTTTTTCACTTCCGATATGCTTTCTTTAATCCTTAGTTCTCCTTTCGTCTAAGAAACAAAAACCTAAAACCACAGTTAACTCTATTATAACAGTGTTTAATGGTTCTTTTCCAGCAGGTAAATACGTTCTTTTCGCACCCTCGCCCGGCCCAGCCTCAACCCTAAGAGACTCGGGTCGTTATAGATCGTTTTAAGAATCTAGCTTCTGTTTTGATTTCCAAATTTTAAACTTCCGATCTAAGACCAAAATTTCGGCCAGTTTTCGTTTCACCTTCGCATCGGGAATATCGGCCGTCAAAGCCTCGATTTTCCGGGACTCTTCCGGTTTTAGCTTTACGTTTCCTTTTTTAAAAAGGTCTGCCCGCTCTGAGGGACCGTTGTTTTTAGACGTAGAACCTTTTTGTCCTCGGGGCTGGAAGCGCACATCTTTTATCTTCCTTTTAAAATTATCATTAAGCTTTTCGAGCAACTCTTTTTTTATAAAACTTAGCTCCTGGGCCCACACCGCTGAGGAGGTCGCCACAAAAAGGACTCTTCCTCTTATAGACTGGGGTTGGGCGTTTTTGGAGATGCTCGGCCCCACAATCTCGTCCCAGTGCTCGAGGACCAGACCGTCCTCAACCTTGTTTTTTAACTCTAATTTCTCGAGGGTTTCAAATAAAACCTTTTTGATTTTTTCCGGCATGTTTAATAAAAATTTTCAGAGGCGAACGGGCATAATGAGCGAGCGGAAGTTTTTCTCTTCTCCTCTTAGAAAGCCTGGTTTTAAGGGACTTGTTAACTCTAGAAAAACCGTGTCACCGGTGATTCCCGAAAGGCCGTCCATTAAATATTGGGGATTAAAGGCGATTTCGAAGTTCTCCCCCTTCTTTTTTACGTCTAAAACCTCTTCCGCCTGACCAAGACCAGAGGTTTGAGCGGAAATTTTTAGTTGGTCTTCTTCTAGGCTGAGCTTTAAGGGGGTGTTTTGCGCTATAATAGAGGCTCTCCTTACGGCTTTTAGGAGATTGTCGCGGGAAACTTCTAGTTTTACCTCGTGGTCTTTTGGTAAAAGCTGCTCGTAACTGGGATATTCTCCTTCTAATAACCGCGATATGAGAACGGTTTCACCAAGGTTAAACATAATCTGGTTTTGGGTAAGTCCGATTTTTATATCCGCGGTCGAAAGGGGAATAATCTTAGCTACTTCCTCTATTGACCGGCTGGGAATAATCACTTCAAGACTATCGTCTGTTTCGGTGTTTAGTTTTTCGTCTCTTAGGGCCAACCGGTAACTGTCGGTGGCGACCATCCTTAATCTTCCTTTGTTTATGGTTAAGAGAACTCCGGTAAGAATAGGCCTTGTTTCGTCCCGGGAAGCCGCTTTAACAACCTGTTTAATCCCTTCGAGAAACGACTCTTGTTTTAGGGTCCAGTTTTTAGTGGGATGGGAATCCGGAAATTTTGGAAAGTCCTCCAGGGTGAGAGTCTTAAGATTAAACTGGGAGTGTTCACAAACCACTCTTATCTCCTCTTTATTGCTCGCGTCAATTTCTAGATCTCTTTCCGGAAGATTCCGAATTACATCGCTAATTAGTTTAGCGGGAATAACTACTTTGCCGGGAGAATTTACTTTAGCCGGAATTTCCGTTCTCATGGCGATTTCGAGATCTGTGGCGGAAAGTACCATCCTGGAATCACCGGTCTCAAACAAAATTCCGTTCAATATTGGTAAAGTGCTCCGAGGGGAAACGCT
Source organism: Candidatus Subteraquimicrobiales bacterium (assembly GCA_036514555.1). Taxonomy (GTDB): domain Bacteria; phylum Actinomycetota; class Aquicultoria; order Subteraquimicrobiales; family DATBWY01; genus DATBWY01. The sequence goes on along the minus strand of DATBWY010000140.1, from coordinate 8,182 downwards.
TCGTTGAACTACCTGAATCGCTTTTAAGAGATTTTGCTGGGAGAGTTTCGCCTTCATTTTTTCTCCTTTTACTAATTACTAATATTTAAATAGATAGTAATAGTATATAGGTGTTGTGGAAAAGAGGAAAAGGTCAAAAAATTCCTAATGGTATTCCTTAAAGTCCTGTCGATAAAGTTCTGGATAAAAAAAATTTTTCCTTCCCAAAGAGGGATAAAAAAAAATTGCCGCTCTTATTTGAACTTGTACACCGATAGCTAAGAGTTTTTTCACAGCCGGGTGTTAAAGAAATTTTAAACGGTTAAAAGAGCCTAGTTCACCCGATTTTTAATCCGGTTAATTAGCTCTCTTATTTGGTGGTATACTTCGTGCTGCTCGTTCATGAGTTTTTCGATTTTTGTATTAGCGTGAATTACCGTGGTGTGGTCTCTTTTCCCAAACTCTTCTCCGATTTTTGGTAAGGAGAGGTCCGTTAGCTCACGAGTTAAGTACATCGCTATTTGACGAGGATAAACGATCGACTGAGACCGCTTAGTCCCAACCAGTTCCGTTTTCGGGAGGCGGAAGTAGCGACACACTTCTTGTTGGATGGTTTGGACCGTAACCGGTCGACTCTCTTTTTCCGGAAAGGTGTCTTTAAGCACGTCTTTGGCCAAATCCAAGTCAATCTCGCTTTTAGTAAGGGAGGAGAAGGCGAGTATTCGGGTGAGGGCCCCTTCGAGTTCTCGAATGTTTGACTGGATTCTTGAAGCCACAAGCTCCAGGATTTCATTAGGGACCTCCAGCTTTTCCCACTGGGACTTTTTACGTAGAATAGCAATTCTCGTTTCCAGGTCCGGCGGGGTAATATCGGTAATTAACCCCCACTCAAAACGCGATTTTAATCGATCTTCGAGGGTGGCCAGATCTTTGGGGGGCCGATCGCTGGTGATGACAATCTGCTTGTCTGCTTGATGAAGGGTGTTAAAGGTGTGAAAAAACTCCTCCTGGGTGGCCTCTTTATTCTCCAAAAAATGGATGTCGTCGATCAGCAAAACATCATTGTGTCGATATCTTCTTTGAAAACCGACTATCTTATCCTTGTCCCGGATAGAGTTTATGAAATCATTGGTAAATTTTTCGGTTGAAACGTACTGTACCTTAAGGTCGGGGAAGTGCTTTAAAACATACTGACCGATCGCCTGCAAAAGATGAGTTTTTCCTAATCCCACCCCACCATAGATAAAAAGCGGGTTATATTGCCTGGACGGCCTTTCGGCCACCGCTAAAGCCGCCGCCTGCGCGAAGCGGTTACCGGCCCCAACAACAAAGGAATCAAAGGTGTATTTGGGGTTTAGGGTGGGATCATTTTGAACCGCCCGGGGAGCGGACACGGGCGGTTCGGTCCTTGGTCCCTCGCCGCCCTCTTTTATTTTTTCCTGGGTCGTGAACTTGACTCTCATTTCCTCACCCGTAACCTTGTGTAACGCCTGGCCCAGGAGGAGGGCGTAGCGCTTTTCTAACCACTCCTTAGTAAAGGAGTTTGGAGCCGAAACCAAAAAAGTGTTTTCGTAGATGGTTAAGGGAGCGGTGTTTTCAAACCACGTTTTAAACGTTGGGGCGTTGAGCTTTGTTTTTACAAAGTCGAGCGTTTCTTTCCAAATCAGGTCGAGCTGGTCGTGCATTTAACTCACTCCCTCGTTGTCCAAAGATTTAAGAAGTTAAGATAATATCCAGAAAACTGATACCTTCCTGGGTCAGACTTCTTTGACCCCGGCCGTTTGATTTCACCAAGCCTCTTTTTTCAAGAAAAGTTAGGTCGCGGTAGGCTGAGCTCAAACTTATTTCAAGTTCTTGGGCTAGTCCCGCCGGACCAACCACGCCTATTTCCATAACCAGAGAAAGGACCGTCTTTTGCCGTTTACTAAGGTGAATCGGAGAACTTTCTTTGACTGTTGCACTAGGGCCAACCTTAGGAGGTAAACTTAGGGTAATCACCAAGCCCTTTCCAAGATTATTTTCAAGCGAGATTTTCCCTCCCGCTAAGTTCATCGTTTCTTTAACCGTAGCGAGGCCGGAACCCACTCCTCGGATTACTTTTTTTATCTCCGGGGTGGCGGTGGAGAAACCCGGCTCAAGGGCCCGTTTTTTGTCCTTGATGCCTGGTCCGTGATCCGCTATCCGGACGGTGTTACCGTTATTTAAAATACTCACCACCACGTCCTTAAAAGAGGCGTGGATTAGGTTTTCAAAAACCTCCTTGACTACCGCCCGCGGGATTGTTCCTCCCCCCTTTTTTAAGAATTCATGAGTCTGTCGCGTGAGCACTTCTGTCATTTTAATGGGATCGCCCGCTGTGATTTCGGTTATTTTGGGAGGCAGGGACATGGAATCATAGACAGCGATTTTTCCCGAAAGAGGTTGGTTCCCGTTCGTTGACAACGCGTCTTGTTGGTTTAAAATACCCCTCTTTGGCGAAATCCTTTTTAGTAATTGCCGCACCTATGAGCTCCTTTGGGCTTCGGGTAACCTCCACAGTTTTTATTCACAAGTTGTGGAGAGAAAAAACTTACCGCGTCTTAATCGTAAAAGCCAGAGATTTTTAGCCCGAGAGGACTTAATTAAATTTCTCGAAAAAAGCCTGTACAGGCGAAAACGTGACCGGCGTCAATCAGGAAAACAAACCTTTTATCCACAGCTCTTTCCACATATGTGGATAGCTTGATACTCTGTGGGCCCACCCTTGATAACCTCTGGTTTTTTGAGAGAAAAAATTCTCCCTCGCGGAAAAACTAGTATCAATTTCAAAAGAGTTTTTAACCCGAAAATTGCACTTCTTGTAAGGCAGTTTTCGCCCCAGAGGGGCCGCCGTTGGCGGGGTTAAGGAGAAAAACCCCGGGAATCGTGGTTGGGACGGGCGGAGCTGCGGCTATTTTTGGTTCCCAAGGACGAAGCGAAACAAATTATAGCAAAGGCCGCCCCCTCCCTCAAGAGAAATTTCCATAAAAACTAAAAAATTAAAATTGATCAAAACAACCACTTCAAAAAGGATTTTTTCTTGACACTGTCCGAGAGGGGAAGCTATAATGAAGCCTAATGTCGCGCGGCCTGTTAAAAAAAATTTGGGAGATTTTTATGAAACAAACCTTCCAGCCACATCGCCGAAAAAGAAAAAAAACCCACGGTTTTCGGTCCAGAATGAGAACCTCGGCGGGAAGAAAAATTATAGCCAACCGGAGACGAAAAGGCAGACAAGAACTGTCGGCTTAAACATAGATCTCATGGAAAGTTCTTCTAGACTTTCTTCACCCAATGACTTTAAAATTGTTTATCGGGAAGGATACAAGGTTTCCGCCGGAGACCTTCGGTTACACATTCTTCGCCGGCAAGGAGAAGGAAACAGGGTGGGGTTTTCTATTAGAGGGCGACTAAAGGCCGTTGTTCGAAACAGAATAAAACGGCGTCTCCGCGAAGCCTATCGCCTGAATCAAGCGCAGCTTAAAAAAGGTTTTGATTTGGTAATCGTGGCCCGTGAATCCCTAAAGGAAAAAACGTTCTGGGAGGTTGAGAGGGCCTTGAGGATAGCCTTGACGAAAGGGAGGATGTGGGGCAGCAATGACAAGAACCGTTCTTTGGATGATTAAAGGTTACAGGAGACACATCTCGGGTTTTTATCCTTCGGTGTGCCGGCACTATCCGAGTTGCTCCCAGTACGCCTACGAAGCTATTGAAAAATACGGCCCCTTTAAGGGCACCTTCCTTTTTCTCAAGCGGCTCCTTCGCTGCCATCCGTTTTCACCCGGCGGATACGATCCGGTAAAATAGGATTAACCTGGAGGACACGTGGTTCTCATTTGGCAAGCCCTGATTGACCTTTTAGAAACGATCCTTAACTTTTTCTACCAGTTTGTGGGCGATTACGGTATCGCCATCATATTGTTGACCGTGGTCGTGAGGGCTGTTTTGTTGCCGCTAACCCTTAAGCAAACCAAGTCCATGCACGAGCTTCAAAAAGTCCAGCCCAAGCTGAAAGAGGTTCAAACAAAGTACAAGGACGATAAGGAAAAACTCCACAAAGAATTAATGAAGCTCTACTCTGAGCACAAAATAAATCCCTTTGGGGGCTGCTTGCCGCTGCTTTTGCAGTCTCCCATTTTTATCGCCCTTTTTCAGATGCTCTCTAAGCAAGAGGCCCTCAAGAGCCCGACAATTTTGGGTTTAAGTGATTTAAGCAAAACCGCCGGCTCCTTTAAACTGGGGGCTGATTTAGGGTTGGCTCTCCCTTATTACGTTTTGATCATTTTGATGGCGGTATCGAGCTATATTCCCACCAAGATGATGACAGCCGACCCCCAACAGTCCCGGATGATGCTTTTTATGGAAGCCTTCTTGATCTTTGTGGCCTGGCAACTGCCGGCCGGGATCCTCGTCTACTGGACCACTTTTAACCTTTTAACCATTGCCCAACAGTATGTAACGATGCGAACCAAAAGAGAGGTAGGGAAACAGAAACAAAATGGAGCTCACGCAAAAAGCTGAGGAATTCTTAAAAAAACTTCTGTCATTGATGGGGGTAGAAGCGAGCTTTGACCTAAGCGAGCACGAGGACTCTCTTTTTATAAGTCTCAACACGGCCGAACCCGGCCTTCTCATCGGGAGACGAGGGGAAACTCTCGACGCTCTGCAGTACCTTCTGAACATCGCCGCAAACAAGGGCTTGGCCGAGCGACAGCGGATAGTCTTGGATGTTGAGGGGTATCGGGCGGAAAAGAAAAAAAGCTTAGAAGAATTGGCCAAAAAAACCGCTGAACAGGTTATTAGCCAGGGACTTTCCATTGCCCTAGAGCCCATGAACCCTTTTGAGAGGCGTATTGTCCACATGGCTCTTCTTGATTATCCTGGGGTAGAAACCACCAGTGAGGGAGAGGAGCCCTACCGCAAGGTGACCATCTTTCCTAAAAAGGAGGGATGAACCGATGCCGGCCGAAACAATCACGGCCATTTCTACCCCTCTCGGAGAGGGCGGGATTGGCATTGTTAGGCTAAGCGGGCCCCGAGCCATCTCGATAGTTAAAACCTTTTTCCGGTCCCCAAAGAAGCCGAACCTTTCAAAGCAACCCTCCCACAGCGTTTCTTACGGCTTTATCGTTAACCCCAAGAGCAAGAACCGGGTGGACGAGGCCTTGGTAACCATTATGCGGGCTCCTCGGACCTACACCCGGGAAGACGTGGCCGAAATTAACTTGCACGGGGGAATCCGGGCCCTCAAAGAGACCCTGGAGCTGGCCTTGGAGGCGGGAGCCCGTTTGGCGGAACCGGGGGAGTTTACCAAGAGGGCTTTTTTGAACGGGAGAATTGACCTGGCCCAAGCGGAAGCGGTTATAGATGTAATTCGGGCCAAAACAGACGCCAGCTTGCGGGTGGCAATGAAGCAGCTGGGGGGCCATTTGTCCCGCAAGGTCGAGAGCCTCCGCCAAGCACTTTTAGAGATAACAGCTCACCTAGAGGCGGCAATTGACTTTTCCGAAGAGGATATCGAGCCTTTCCCCCCTCGCCAGTTGGCGGTCAGGGCCGAAAGGGTCTCGAGGGAAATAAGCAAGTTAATCGGGGACGCCGATCGCGGTAAGATTCTTCGGGAAGGCATTACCACCGCTATCGTTGGCCGGCCAAACGTTGGCAAATCGAGCCTGCTCAACGCGCTTCTGCGGGAAGAAAGAGCCATTGTGACCTCGCGACCCGGAACGACCCGGGACATAATCGAAGAGACCGTTAACATCAGGGGAATTCCCTTAAAACTCCAGGACACCGCGGGGTTAAGAAACCCCCGGGGTCTTGCCGAGGGGGCGGGCGTTCAAAAAAGCAGAGACTCTCTAAAATCGGCCGACCTGGTCCTGGTCGTGATTGACTCAAGCGAACCCCTAATGAGAGAGGACTTTAACCTGTTTGAAGAGACCGCCGGCAAAAAAAATCTAGTGGTCCTTAACAAAAGCGACTTGCCTCACAAGGTTGACGAAGAAGGCCTAAAGGCACTGCTCAATGGATCAAAAGCGGTCAAGGTTTCAGCCACCGAAGGACTGGGGCTCGATCTCCTCGAGAACACCCTTGCCGGGCTCGTCTTTTCGGGGGCGATCGTCTCTACCGAGGAACCCCTGGTGAGTAACGTTCGCCATCAGATGGCGCTTAAAAGAGCGAACCAGAGCCTGATCAAGACGGTAGACGCTCTTAAAAGCGGTATGCCCGAAGAGATTGCGGCACTATTAATTAGAGAGGCCCTAGACGGCCTTGGCGAAATAGTAGGAGAAACCACCACCGGTGACCTGTTGAAGGAGATTTTTAGCCAGTTTTGTGTCGGGAAATAGTTGCCAAAAACGCTTGGCTGAATAATTTTTGGCAGGGGTTTCCGAGGATGCTGAGATGGAAGAGAAGTACGATGTAATAGTGGTCGGAGGGGGCCACGCGGGCTGCGAAGCGGCCCTGGCTTCGGCCAGAATGGGCTGTAGAACCCTGCTGCTCACCCTAAACCTAGATACCGTGGCCTTGATGCCGGCATCGCCCGCTTTGGGGAACGAAAACACCGCGTTAATCAGGGAAATAGATGCTATAGGCGGCGAGATGGCTAAAATAGCAGACCAGGCGGTGATTTTCAAAAAAACCTCAAATTCAGAGCGGATTGACCTCGCTTTAGTGGATAAAAGGCGCTATGTCCTGGCCGCCAAGAAAGTTTTAGAAAGACAAGAGGGCCTGCGTCTTATGCAACTTCCGGTAAGCCAAATCCAAACCACCCCGAACGGAGTAGCGGCCGTTCGTTCCCTGTTCGGGCCCAAATTCTTAGCCAAAAGCGTTATTCTGGCTCCGGGAAGCTTTCTCCGGGCCAACATCCATACCGGGGCAAAAGTTACAACAGGCGGAAGGTTGGGGGAGACCTCTTCGGAGGAGCTATCGCAAAACCTCGAAAACCTAGGGCTCAAGCTGGGGCGCGCGAGGATTAAGATTTCCCCGACCCTAGATAGAAAGGGCCTTCAGTTTGAGAAACTTGAGGTACAACGCCCAGATCCCGACTCGCCCCCCTTTTCCTATTGGCAACGCCCTAACCTAGGCAAGCAGCAAAGCTGTTATTTTACCCGGGCGCCAGTGTGGCTGAAAAACGGGGCGACCCGGAGCCTCGCGCCCAGAAACTCCGCGTCAAAAGATGCCACCGGCTCAGGGCAGGGGAGACTCCCCCCGGCATCGGTCCCCGCGGGAGGGGCGGAAGAGCCGGGTTTCGTTCCTCCGGTATTAGTAGGTGAGGCGGCTGTAAGGCAGCGGAGGGGCCTAAAACCGGGCCTGAACGGCAGGCCTCTGTTAATGTTACAACCCCAAGGAGATAGGGGCCACGAGTTTTATGTCCAGGGACTAGAAACCGCTCTGTCGGAGGGGGCCCAAGCTAAAATCATCCAAGCAACCCCTGGTCTTGAGGACGCCAAGATAATGCGGCCCGGCTACGCGGTAGAATACGATTACCTCCTTCCCCAACAGCTCCACCCCACCCTAGAAACCAAGGCCGTTTCCGGGCTTTTTGCGGCCGGCCAACTCAACGGCACCACCGGTTACGAGGAGGCGGCGGCCCAAGGACTTGTGGCCGGCATTAACGCCGCCCTAAAAGTAAAAGGCGAACCACCCTTTATTTTAGACAGATCCCAGGCCTATCTCGGTGTACTCATTGATGATCTCGTAACCAAAGGAGTGGACGAGCCCTACCGGATGCTTACTTCCCGGGCGGAGTACCGGCTTCTCTTAAGAACCGACAACGCCCACTTAAGACTGGCTCCCCTCGGTTACGCCCTGGGGTTGGTTTCAGAGAAACAGATCCGGCGCCTCCACCCCAAAGGCTCTGAACAGGCCGGTTCCACGTGAAACGAGGAGTTTCCTAAACCATGGATAATAAGTGCTATGATGTTATTGTGGTTGGAGCGGGCCACGCGGGCTGCGAGGCGGCTCTGGCGGCGGCGAGAATGGGCTGTACAACCTTGCTTCTCAGTTCGAACTTAGATAAAGTTGCCTCAATGCCGTGTAACCCCGCGGTAGGGGGGATCGGCAAAGGACAGCTGGTTAGTGAAATCGACGCGCTTGGCGGCGAGATTGGTCGGAACGCCGACGCCAGCTTTCTTCAGACGAAAGTTTTAAACAAGAAAATGGGACCGGCGGTGCAGGCCTTAAGAGTGAA